>CAJAPL010000063.1 GCA_903943625.1 uncultured bacterium | reverse complement strand
ATTATTTGTTCGTCTGATAAATCTACTTTTTCTATAATTTGAATAAAATATTTTTCTCATAACATAGATAAGTATAATTTTATTATCTGGTCGAAATTATCTATATTTGCTTTAAAGAGATACTTAAGTCAGTTTTTTATATATTCTTTTTTTGTTGTTAGATATTTTTGATGTCGTTCGTGGTCTGGATTGTCAACGGGAATAATATCTTTGATTCATTTACCTCCATAAAGCTTTCGATTTGCATCATTGTATTGCCAGAACTTGCTAAATCACTGGTACCAAAGTTTCCTAGGATCTGTGGTGTTAAAAAGGCATCTAAGCGTATCTCTGACTCCGTTATTACTTTCACGGATATATTGTTTGTATTCTTCATCCATCTCTGGTGCTATATATCTGATATCGTTTATTATTTTTTTGAGCAAAGAGAATTTCACATGTTGAAGAGTATTTGGGCTAATAAGAAGTATTTCTAATATATCTTGAGTAGTAAATTTTCTTTGTAGTAATAAATTTGAAAAATCTCATTTTTCAAATTCTTCAATATATGGATCATTTTCTCGAGTTGTTCTATCTTGTATATCAAATTCTACCATTTTTGATTTAAATAAAAATATTTAAACAAAACGTTAAATATCTTTTATATAATTGTCAATAAAAGTCAATATAAGAAATTCTTGATTGTCTTATATGGATAGCCTCGCCGGATATGATTATCCTACACTTCATTCCATTTCAAGCTCTATCAATTTATTTAGTTCTCCAGCATATTCTAAAGGGAGCTTTTTTACTACGGAAGAAAAGAATCAGTTTACTATCATAGACATTGCTTTTTCTTGATTTAATCATCTAGCCATCAGATAAAATATTTCTCATTCATCTATTTTTCATGCGCTTGCTTCATGAGCTACTACCCCGCTATCATTATCGACTATGATATTTGGAATGGTATTGGAGATTGATCTATCATCAAGTAATAATGCATCACAATTTGTACTATTCACTGCGCCTTCAGCGCTAGCTGTTATATTGACTAGTCAACGATATGTCGCTATTCATCAGTCTTTGGAAATTGATTTGGAAATGATTTGTGATGATGTATTTTTTCAGATATGAATTACCTTGGATCATGTGTCTTGATTTTGTCATTGCCCAGCAACAGCAATCCCAAGTAAATCAGTTTTGGAATTATCTCATTTAAGTATACTGCAAGGATAAAGCATGGTTGTAAAAGATCACATATTGCCATTTACTCGTTCCATGTATGCACTTTCTTCTAACAATGCTCTCTTTGTATTTAAATTATAGGTATTGGTTGATCGATTTTCTACAGATGAATATTTCATATGAGAATTTTTTCATACAAAAACTTCAACCAGCCCTGCATGAAGTGATGCTTTGTCATATTTGGGAGCAGAACATCATTCTATATAATTTCACTGAGCATCATCATCTATGATTATCAATGTATGTTCAAACTGCCCTCCAGCATATGTATTCATACGAAAATATGCTTGCAATGGTTCGTCAAGTTTGATTCACTTAGGCACATAGATAAATGTTCATCCGCTCCAAACCGCACCGTGAAGTGCGGCAAATTTATGATCTGTAGGAGGGACTAATTTCATGAAATATTTTTGAACTAACTGGGGATGTGTCTGTAGTGCTTGTGGCATATCTTCAAAAATAATTCATTTTTTGGATCGTTGTTCTTTAATATTATGATAAACATTTAGAGAATCGTACTGCCCTCCCGCTCAGGCTAAATATTTTCTTTCAGCTTCTGGAATACCGAGTTTTTCAAACTTTTTTTTGATTTCTGGATCGACGTCTTCTCGGTCAGTCGCATATCATTCACTCTCTTGAGATGGTTTAGCATAATAAACTATTTCATCGAGATTTAATCAATCTAAACTAGGGCCTCGTGAAGGCATTGGTATAGAGTTGAAGATTTCTAATGATTTCAGACGATGATCAAGCATTCGCTTCGGTTCGTTTTGAGCTTGTGAAATAGCTCTCACTGTAGATTCTGTAAGTCATTTGAGATATAGATCATATTTGATTTTATCTGAAGATTCTAGGGTTTGTTTTAGAGTCAAGATTAAGAATTAGGATTTAAAGATTAAATTTAGGGTATAGAAAAAGTAATGGTTTTCAATTAAAAGTTATAGTTGACTTATTGCTTTAAATATTTATATTCCATCGATTAATAAAAATAAAATTGGATATTGCTAAAACTGGACATTATGAACAAAAAAGAACGAGTTTTAATTTCTCCAAACACTGCAATTAAAGGACTTATAATCATTGTGGTTGCAATGTTTATATATGGGTTTTGGGGAGAAAACAAAATCGACCAAAAAGATAGGGTCGTCGGGGAGCGTATCAAGTCTCTAACTTGTAATCAGAGCGTTAGCTTCTCGGAATCAACGCATGGTTATCTTTGGGATAAACTACAAAGACAGGCCACCAAAATAGGTGGTGTGGTCTATAATATCTGGCCCAATACTGATGGTAGTTTCGACATGGTTATGCATGATGCGACCATTCAGCATGATACTACTAACTATTATAAGCTGGTAGTGACCACCGAAAAGAGGTCTTCAGATTCCATAAAATTTCTGAAGATTACAATGGTCTGTTCAAGATGTAGCCATTTATGAAAAAAACATTGTTTCTTATCAGCATTGCTCTGTCCTTGATACTATCATGTAAAACGGACGAAAAGCAAATCCTAAAGTGGCGGGAGCAACAGGTTGAGAGGCATCTTAATTTCCTAACCTGTGGAGGCCAATTAAGCCTCAACTATGATCTATACAAAGAGGTCTTTGCGCCTATCAAAAACGGATCTTGTAAAATAAAGATTGACACCCTATGCTTCACGGCATTAAAGGGAGACAGCTTAAATACCAGTATCCTCGTGAGAGACAAAGACACCTTTGATGTAAAATTCTTCCCTCTTAAAAACGATTTGTTGAAAATTGAAATGGTAGGGATTAACAAAAGGTGTAAAAAGCCCACCTAAACTATGGCTTTATAACAAACTATTTTTTGAGGAGCAGCTCCATTTTTGGGCTGCTTTTCGCTATTGACATTTTATTGCAAATATTTAAATTTACAATACACTAAAAAACAAAAAAAATGGGACAAATCGCGTTTTATGCTACTGCCTTTTTTGCCTCGGTATGCGGAGGGATAGGGATTCTGTGGTATGCGAAAGCGACTAATGATCCCCAAAACAAACCCAATCTTACCATTATAATTTTGTGGTTTATGTTAGCTATATTGATGACGTTGACCTACAAGAATATTTTGGGCTATGATAGACCAGGTAATGATCTTTCAGATAATAAAACACTGAATGATTCATGGATTAAGATTACACCTTCGATTGTGGCTTTGATAGGGAATGGGTACATACTGTGGTATCTTATAAGAAATCGAAATTATATCTTCTTGAAATGGGACATTCTTATTTTAATCCTAGGTATAGCGATTTCGATAACCTTATTTCTGTTGATGAAATTTAAGGATTTCCATTTGTTGCTGCAGGGAATCAACACAATCTCTTATTTCCCTTTAATTTTGCGAATAGCTCAAGGAAAAGGTAAAGAACCTCTTGGCCCTTGGGTTATAATGAGCCTGGGGACTGAGTTTGCAATACTAACTGTCCTTCATAATTACAAGGACTTTTGGGATGTTATGCAACCAACCCGGGCATTAATTTGCCAAGCCTTAGTAATCGTATTTATTGTTTATAAAAAGAAAAAGGCAGCTTAGTTTTGGGTTGTCTTTTTTCGTATTAAAATTTGCAATGAAGCTAAAATCCTTTATAATATAATCAGTTTTTAATTTAATAATTTATCTTATGAAGAAAGAAACAAAAAAACCAATAAAAAAAGTCAATCCAGAAAAAACCTTTTTCGCTTGGCCAAAAAAACATCAAATTTTTACTTTGATATTATGCCTAGCGATTCCATTATTAGCATGAGTGATATGATCACGATTTACTACTCCAGCCATTACTGGTCGATATTCAATGCTTATCAAGCCAGAGTTTACAGCCCCAAATCGATTGTTTGGACCAGTACGAACAATTCTGTTTATCCTTATGGGAACATCATTATTTTTGGTGACTAGAGATGGATTACAAGAAAAGGATAAGCCAGCTATGAGATATTTTTTGATTCAATTGTTCTTGAATATTTTATGGTCAATATTGTTTTTCTACGTTCAAAGTCCATTATTAGCATTTATAGAAATTATAATTCTGTGGATTTT
>CAJAPL010000062.1 GCA_903943625.1 uncultured bacterium | reverse complement strand
TAAATATTGAACAGACAAGCCTGATCTTAGATTTGGTATGGAGTTTATAGATATGAAAGAAGTATTCCAAAATTCAGATTTTTCCGTCTTCAAGGATATATCAAATAACCCAAAGTGATCAATAAAAGCAATCAAAATTGAAAATAAAATATTATCAAGGAAGGAAATAGATGAATTCACAAAAATAGCTCAAGAAGCTAAAGCAAAATGATTGGTTTATATCACGTATACCCAGGACTGACCACAAAGTAGTGTCGTAAAGTTTTTGAGTGAACAAGAGCTTCAGTCGATAAAAACACTTTCTAACGTAAATATATGAGATACAATATTATTTATATGAGATGAATACGATACGACAGTAAGAGCTTTGAATAAAGTCAGACTTGCGGTAAGAGATAAATATAGTTTAGTAAGTAAAGATGATCTTAGCTTTGTATGGATTGAGGATTTCCCTATGTTTGAAAAAGATGAGGAGACGTGAGGACTAGCCTTTGCCCACAACCCATTCTCATATATAAAATGATGAGCGGAAGCATTTGATACCCTAGATCCACTAGAGCTTGAGACCACACAATATGATCTAGTCATAAATGGATATGAATGTCTTTCATGATCTATCCGCAATCACAACCCAGAGATTTTATTAAAGGTTTTTCAAGCCGTTGGTATGTGAGAAAAAGAGATCATACAAAAATTTTGAGCCATGTATGAGGCTTTTAAATATTGACCTCCACCTCATGGATGATTTGCTATATGATTTGATAGATTTATGATGATAATGATAGACGAAGAAAATATTCGCGAATGTTATGCTTTCCCAAAATCTGGTAGAGCCGAAGATACAATGATGTGAGCGCCAAGTATAGTTGATACAAAACAGTTAGACGAACTACACATAAAAGTTAATTTACCTAAAAATAAATAAACATGAAAGAAAAAGTAAAAAGATTATACCGTGATGAAAGGCACGAAATAATATGATGAGTATGCTCATGACTATGAGATTATTTTCATATAGACCCGGTTTTGATCAGAGCATTATTCATTGTATTTGGTCTTGTTTGATGAGCCGCGGTTCTTCTTTATATAATATTATGGATCATTACACCAGCCAAAAAATATTAAATTCTTAAATAATTTATGCCACAAAAAATAAAAAGAGCCTATAAAAAAATAAACAAACTCTGATTTAATCTTTTCGGGTATTTAAAGTTATTTTTTTCTAGATACCAAAAGACTTCGATTAATTGATTTGTGGTCATTCTATCGATCGTTGCAATACTTCTCGCGAAACTATTTATAGTTTACAATACTTACTCTACAGAGATTACGGGGGCTTTTAATTATGCGCTCTTTTCTGTCAACGATTTGTTGTTGGTGTCCTTTCTATGTCTTCTAGCTTGTATCATATTATTTATAAAAAACAAGATTATAAAATCGTTATTGTTTGTCTTCGATTTCTTCCTTTTTATGACATTTTTTATAGATATCCTTACAATAAATTTCTCACAAAGTAGGCTTTCGGTTATAGATATGTATTGATTTATGAATTTAACGACTGAATCATTGATTTTTTCTTATATATGAGTATTGCTTATTTGATTCTCCTTATTCCTGCTAGTATTCTTCAATGCATATAGGTATCTTAAAAACACGAACAAAAAAAATATAACTTTTATTTGATGCTTATTTATTTTTTCATTAACCTTATTTATTAGCAGAATAAGCCATTATTCAGATTATAGATTACAGCAAAATATATTGAGTTTAAATTACGATTCTATCTCAGAATATCTTTCTCCAAATAATTTAGCATATGCTCAAAATGAGAAGACAAACTACGAAGACTATTTCTCCATTACGCAATGACAAAACAAAAAACTCAATCTGATTCTGGTTTTTGCTGAATCATTTTCTGCTGCTGATTCTGAGAGAGTTTCATGATTAAATAATAATTTCCCATATTTTGATAAACTGCAGTCTCAGTGAACCACATTTACAAATGTATTATCCAATTGATGTACTTCTGATAATGCTCATATAGCTATCTTACAGTGAGTAGAGCCCCGATATAGCCCAAATAGCAAGGAGCTGAAATGATATTTTAAGTACAGAAACTATACAGATACCCTGCCAACTTTTTTTAATAAATTATGATTCAATACTATATTTCTTAGCTCTGCCGGATTGAGTTTCCTAGACCAAAGAAGTTTTTTAAAGAATATTCAATATAAGGAGGTTATATGAGAGGAGAAGTTTAAAAGAGATAAAAAGTACACATTTGATTCCGCTCCAGACTATTATCTATATAATGAAGCAATAGATCTTATATCACAACAGACATGAAATTTCTTCCTAACTTTACAGACAATTTCATCACATACACCTTACTATACTCCATATTGAGACTCATCCAAAGATATGTTTGATTACGTTGATAAAAATTTATATGCATTCTATTCCAAGCTTAAAAGGGTTTGATTCTTTGATAACGGAATTCTTGTGATAGTCTGAGATCATAGGAAAATGGAACCACTAACAAAACAGGAAGTAGACAAATTTGGAAAAATAGCTTATGCAAAAATCTTGGCGACGGTTGTATGATCAGGCATAAAACCAAACACTTTCAATAATAATATTATTCAACATATAGATTTTTTTAATTCTATAAAAAATTATTGGGGAAGCTGATATGTCAAAGCGTCATCATTATATAATGATGTATTTTCCCCCAAAACCAATAGAAATCGAGGAGTGACCTATTGTGCATATTTTGATAATAAATATTGATTGATTACAACAAGTGGTGTATTTTCAAAATTTAGAAACGGTTCGGATATAATATCATGAAATCAATTCTATTCTTATCTAAATGCTTATCAAAAATATCAATCTAATTTATTTTCTTGAAATTTAGATGTTCTAAAAGACACCATCATAATCTGACATAGATGAGACCCTTCTACATCCCCAGATAGCTCTATACAGTGATTTTTTTCTGCTAAACAAAATTGAGCAGATTGAGTAGAATTTGATGTGTCATATACAAAAGATTCCCAAAATGTGGTTAATCATGGGCCATACCTTATGGATACAAATTGCGCCAAATCTGGTAATGTAGCAGATTACAATTTAAGTTACATCAAAAGAAATTGCTTTTTAGATAATTGAGAAAGCGTAAGGACTTTAGAAGAAGTCCTAACGGTTATCAAATGAATGTTTGATTATTACTTTGTAGAACTAAAAATTTATGATACTTCCAAGGCAGAACAGCAGACTCTAGATGCTATCAAAACTGTGGAAAAAATTTGAATGCAGGATAAGGTAATTTTTACTTCCTACGACAAGACTTCAAATTATATAATAGGCTCCCTAAAGAAAATTAAAGCTTGACGAGATTGATACCATACATGATGAATAGATATTATCCCAGATTTTGCACATAAATATTATTTATTAGAGAAATGATATATTACTCAGGCTGTTGTACAACAAGCAAAAGATATGAATAAAGACCTCGTTGTTTACACGGTTAATGATATCCAGGAGCTCCAAAAATTATATAATTTATGAGTAAGAATGTTTATGACCGATAATATTACAAACATAAAGAAAGCTTTATATCAGGTAATGGACATCAAATAAATTATGTTAAATAAACTCAAGACTGAATTAAAGAAACTTTCAAATCCAGTTCAAGCACAGATACTTTCGAGATTTTTTAAGACATGAAAAGGGGAGTATGGCGAATGAGACAGATTTTTGTGAATCAAGGTGCCAGCTCAAAGAGAGCTTTCTAAAAAATATGTTGATTTGAATTTTCAAGATTTACAGGATTTACTAAATT
>CAJAPL010000061.1 GCA_903943625.1 uncultured bacterium | reverse complement strand
TTTTGAATTTAAAAAAATTTATGGAATGGTGAGATGCAAAAACCAGTAGTGTTGTAGTGTCTTGAAATATAGACAAGAAAGCATTAACGGCTTTTATAGCTATAAAATCTCAAGTAGCTAATTATTCGGCCCTTAAGAAACAAGAAACATATAAATTGATTTATGCCAAATTGGATACTTTATCTAAAGATCCTGAAAGTCAAAAAAATCTGAACTATATAAATTGATTGAAAGGATTGATAAACAAAGAAATGAAATAAACATAAAGAGGATTCCCTCAGCTTATTTTTATTGCTTTTAAACAGTTTATATGTATCTATACTGTAATATTATTTAAATTTGATGTGATGTTATGAAAAAAAACAATTTAAAAGATTTTTTACAATTAGATATCGATAAACTACCTGAAAAAGTACCAGAATTTATTGATAATTTGATAAAAAAAATTGATGAACATATCGCTTTGTGAGGGAGAATTCTTATTTTGACTTTGACTAAAAAGTCTTCTGAAGAAGTTACAAACTTTCTTGTAAAAAAAGGGTATAAGGCTTATTATCTACATAGTGAAATAGCGACTCTGGATCGTCGGGAAATAATTAAAAAGTTAAAAACTGGTCAGATTGATATAATCGTTTGAGTAAACTTACTTAGAGAGGGTATAGATTTGCCTGAGGTTAGTTTGATAGCAATATTAGACGCAGATAAAGAATGATTTTTGCGTTCTACGACGTCGTTGGTTCAAATTATATGACGTGCGTCTAGAAATCCTGCCTGAGAAGTTATATTATATGCTGATAATCTGACAGAATCTATGATTAAATCTTTGCGAGAAACATATCGTCGTCGTAAAATCCAGGAAGAATATAATACAAAAAATAATATAACTCCACAAAAGGCTGATTCTAATGTTAAACTTTTGGAATCTGTGAAGACTGATGATAATCTTGTGCAGTGATTTGATGGCATATCAAGATGAAAAGTGAAGAGATTGAAGAGGATGACGAAGGCAGAAAAGGCTATTATAACTAAAGACCTTAGAATGCAATTGGATGATGCTATAAAAAGTCGAGAATTTGAAAAGGCCGCGGTAATCCGCGACCAGATAAAGGAAATTGAGGGAGATAAATTTGAAGATATAGTTTAGAAACGACTGTTTGTGACTACTTTATAAACATACTTACCAGTAATTTGATAATTGCATAGGCAAATCATAGTATAGCTATTCAAACAATTACATATTTTAATCACATCGGTTTGAAATCTCGGAATTCAGTGATTTTTTTGTATCATAAATATATCATTACAATCGCTCATACAAGTAATCATAGCTGTAATAAAAATCTTACTATATAAGTAACGTAGTCTAAGAGAGTATCCCATGTCATGATTCATGATGCTAATTGGTCTCATAGGCTGAGATCGCTTTTGCCTGGACGTTGTCAGGTTATAGGATCTTTTTTTCAATATGCTTGATCCTTGTAATTTTCAATTACTTTTCATCAGCTTGCTCATACCATATTGACTATGTCTCATATGTTTGCAGAACCAGTTGTGCTTTCTGGTATGATAGAAAAATCATTGCTGGGGGCTGCATAAGTGATTGAAAACAGACCTAGAAATAATGCTCAGATTAAGATTTTTTTACTTACGGTATAAATCATTTGGATGTTGAATATATAAATATTTTATGAACACTCTTTTATAAGTTTGATAACCTTTTTGTTGATGACGTTAAATGATTGTACAATTCAAAGTATCGTTTCTTTTAATTTTGTTAATCTGCTTTGTGAAATGTAATTTGTAATGTGAGAGTTTACATTATCATATAATAGTTTATTAGATTTTTTCAATACTATTGATTTTGTGAAAATTATATTCCTTGAAATGATATTTTTTGATAGTAATTCACACGATGGATATGAGTTTGTCCTTGTATAATATCAAAGCTTTAATCATCATCTTAAATATCAATATATATAAGCTGAGACTTCGCATAGATTTGAGTATCTATTTGTTAGTGGTCGGTTGCTGTATTCTGATGTTGTTGATGTTCGTTGATCTTGATACTGTTCGTTGTAGTTTCAATCTTCTCGAGTCGGCAATAGGTAATTTGTATTTAAGGTCCATTGCTCATAAAATTTTGGTAAAATGTCTGTCGGCGTTGTTCATTCTTCCTGATTTCATTTTTTATTTATAAAGTCTCTTCGTCCTTGTCATATTGGGTCTAATTTTACTCATTCATACAACAGATTCTCCATAGCATCTAATCTTCTAAATCATACATCTACTAAATGATCATATAGGAATTTGCTGTCAGGATAATTTTTTCATAGCCATCATTCTTTTCTATCAATTTCACACCCAGGAGTGTCCTCTCATAAAATTCCTCACTTCTTACAACAGAAAGCTTTGAGATTTAAGAGAGCTCTTTTAATTGATTCTTTGGGGTATACGATTTCGTTTTTTCATGATCGTGTTTCCACCATAATTCCGAGATTTTCTCATTTAGTTTCTCGTACAAATTTACAATCTCCGACGTCTTGATCATTTGATTCTGATGCAAAAGTATATCAGAAGATCAATATAAAAATTGATATTGTTACAATTAAGATTTTTTTTAATCAGGTTTGTTTACTTACAGTATAGATCATTTTTTATTCTTATTTGAATAAAGATTTTATTTTAACTTGAATATCTCACTTTCTGTCTTCTTTATCTTTTGTCCAAAACTTATAAACAATTGTCTTATTGCTATCGTTGAATCAATATTCTCAATAGACCTCTTGATTTGTATAAATGTGTCATAATGGGCTTATAAACAATACTGTCTGTTTATTATCTTGTATTGCTCGTCCATCTTTGAATATCCCAAATGATATGTTCTCAAGTTTTGTTTTATCGTATCAATTTGAATTTGTACTTACTAATTCTTGAGGTGGAAAATAAAGTTGAAATAAGACTTTGTTTTGTTCAATGTTTACAATTTTTATGATTGGTATGTGACTTGAAAAATCTAACTGTATCTGTGTCTGACTTTTATATTTGGGGAGTATCTCTATTTTTCAATTTGTAGAATCTACGCTAGCTATTTGGTCTCAATCTGGTAAGTAAAGTCATATTGTGTCTCAATAATCAAAATATCCTCAAGTAATAATCGTTTCGTTTGGTCAGACGGGGAATTTTGATATTTCGTTTCCGCCTAGTATTCATGTAAGGTTTTGTCGTATGTTTTTGTATCTAGATCTTTGGAATATTATATTTCATTCGTCTATGTCTGATTCTAGTTGAGTTGTAATTGTTATCGGATTTGTAATAGATCATATAGGGTCTGTCAACTTTTGGATATCTGTTATCACCAATTTAGGCGTCTGTATATCAAGTACAACATCTTGCTTTTCTATATTGTTGTTAAAATCTTCCGCTCGGAAAATATATCTTTCTTGGGTCTCTCAAGTAAAAAATAGCTCTTTTATATTGATAAATCAGGTTTTATTTATTCAAGTTATTGTTTTGATTATTTGATCATCCTTTTCTATCCGCATTTTAGATACAGCAACATTGTCTTCTCGTGTAGCATTTAAAGTATAGTTTGTACCCACAAATCATTTTAAGTTTTCTCATGTTCATATTGTCTGTTCTATTAACGGTCTATAGAGTGTGACTGTAGCTTGTGGTCATTTATTGTCTCATAATATTTGGATTCCCCCAACTGTTTGATTTGACCGTGGAGAGTTTATGAATAATATTTGGTTCTCGAGCTTGAGTGTTGCAATTTTTGTATATTCTCGGTTTCTTGGCAATGAATTTAGAACTGCATTAATTGTCTCATTTGCAGGATTGAAATATATTATCTGATTTATTGTTCATGTTAGTAATTTTTCCGTCCTGTATGTTCATTCTTCTAATCTGATTTTTGTTCATGTATATTCAAATCATATAGGCAGCATAAGAATATATTTTTTATTTATTTTATCTTTGTTAAATGAGTCTATAATCTGATCTTTATCATGGAATGTATCTATTCTTTGATTAATTTTGATAAGATATCAATCTGGATTATCTCACATAAATAGACTGTTTAGCCGCGAAAAACTTATAGTCTCAAATGTCTGTCATCACATCTTAAAATTCTTTACCTCGAAATCTGGACTGTAAATTTTGATACTGATGTCTCATATCTCTAGGTATCATTGGTTTGTGATTTCTGGTAGATCCTTGAGGGTCACTAATCAATTATTGTATGCATAATAGTTTGTATATGTTTTTGTGCTGGGATACTGATCTTCTTGATTGTTGTATTTTGTATAAATGCTGTGAGAATCCCACATTACGATATCTTTCTTGTTGTCTTTGTTTATGTCTTGTTGATAATAATTTGATTTTATGTTACTTACAAACTCTGTGTCATAAACTGTGTTAACCATTTTTTTGTCTGATCAGCTATATCATTGAATCAAAACTCAATTTATAAATGATGATATGTCTGTGTATCCTCATAAAGTTACACTTGTGTTGTTTGCTCATCAATTACTTTGTGATATAAGTGGTTTACCCCCCTTTGCTTGAGCGCTAACTGTTTGATTGTAATCTGGTTTTGTAATTTGAGATTTGCTTAGCTGATTTGACACTAATTGTATCTTCTTATCTAGGGTACTTAAATAATTTATTGATTTGGAATAAGTTAACTGTGTCATGTTAAGTGATTTTGCGTCGTTATTATTTAGAGCATTGAGATAT
>CAJAPL010000060.1 GCA_903943625.1 uncultured bacterium | reverse complement strand
TATTTAGTCCGTTTTTTTGACTTTTTGTAGTTTTGTGTATATAATATAGATAGTTTAATTTTAAATTCTAAAATTTAAAAATGGGAAATCCAGAAAATCCAGGAGGAGATGGCAAGAAAAAGCCGGTAAAGGAAAATCAGTATCAATATCAGGACTTATCTAATTTGAATCAACCGGATGCTACAAACAGAGTAAATAATGTTAGAATTCCCGATATGAAGAAAATCCAAGAACAAAAGGTTGTAAAGAATACCACTGCCCCTAAAATCGAAGACTTGAAAACACTTGTTTCAAATGATTTGGCTGAAAAAGCTAAAGACCCTGATATTAAAAATGCAACTGAAAAGATTCTTGCTGGATGTCTAAAATGAAAAACTGTTAATATGTTGCTAGACAATCGTCAGGATTTTTTCGCTAATAAAAATATATCTGTATATATAGGAGATTTATTGAAAACTAATCCAGAATTATTGTCTTTTATACCAAAATTATGAATAGATCAATTTATTGATAAGAAATATGAACAATTATTACCTAGTCAGAAACTTACATTATTGGCACTGGATGATGTATTGACAGGTAAGGCTTCTAATCTTTTGAACCCATCGTATAAAGATGCCAATGGTAAGATTGACTTAGCTAAATTTGAGAAAGTATATGCTGAAGATCTCAAAAAAATTGTTGGACAATTGCAGATAGATACACAACTAACTCAACTATCTAATTTTTGAAAAATCAATACAACACTAAAAGATGATTATAAGCTGACAGAAGCTGAGGCTAATAAGTATATTGCTTATCTAGAAGCAATTAAAAATCAGCCTAAAGCTTATCAAGAAGCTGGGCCAATGTGACTTGCAATTTATGGTGGCCTTATGCTTGTGCTTTGATTTGTTTTGGGGCTTGCTTTCTACAAGACATTTCTTACCCCCAGTGAATCCAAAACCACTATTAATGGAGAAACAAATCTGTGAGCTCCAGAATATATAAGCAAAATGTTATCTATGGATATTCCTTTTACTCAAACAGGTCAAATAAAAAGAGAACAATATAAAATTAATCCAGATGATGGTTTTTTAATGCAACAAGCTAAAAAGGCCGCAAATGCATTGCAGACTAGAGAGATTATGATCCAGACTACTGGAAAGATTGCTGTTGAATATGATTTGAAGTGAATGGAAAGTTGGTTTGACCCCAAAACAAATACTCTTAAACTTATTATTAAAAAAAGCCCTGTAACTATTATTCATGAGTCGTCTTCTAAGATTGTAGGGGATAATACGCAGGTACTTCAAACTAAAGATTTTGAGAATCTCCCAATGTTGTTGGAAGATAGTCTAAAAAATGTAGCCAAAGGAAAAGTATCCTGAGATGCGGCCCTTATGATGCAAGCACATTGGAGTCTTGTGAGGAATCTTTATGATATGTATAATATAGTATGTAAAAATATGTGAAATAGAATAGACAACATTAGCGTTATAATATTTGATGAAAAATGAAATTCTAAAACAATGACCCTTGATGTGGAGGCTCTCAAGAAAAAATGGACAGAAATAGAAGGTCAACTACCCCAAACGTTAACCCCCTAATATATTATTCCTTTAATAACTTATCGAGCTGAGCGTTTATGTCTCAGTTCATTTGTTGTATGTTTATTCAAGTCGTATATGTGTTTTCTGATGGATTTGGATCTGATTTTTTGGAGAAGATTCTAAATATCAAAAAACTGACAATATTAATTATAACTACTCGTATGATATAACGTCTCAGATTATCGCTCATCTTTTTTTAAATAGTTTTAAAGTATTATATGTACACTACCCTTTCTTTGTGACTTTACAAATAAATTATTTTTAAATAAAAAAATGACTATCTAGTCAAAACTAGATAGCCGGCTTGAACCGGCAGCAGTCTATTACTATTAGACGTATAGAACAAGAAGCTTTTGACTGCTCATTTTATAAGTCTAGTAAGAATATAGAAAACCGGTTCAAGAATTGTGGATGCGAAGTCACGTTTGTGTAAACGAAGAACTTTGCTAACAAATCTACAGAATACTGAGGTTTGTTTTTAATAGATAGCCCATATGACATAACTCATTTTTGTTTGGTGTTTTTTATTTTACATTAGCATAAGTAATCTTGTTTATCAAAAAAACAAAGGGAATATACTATAATCCACTATACTTTTGTTATCACAGGATTAGATTTGTGATTAAATTAATAGTTACATAATTATCTAAAGTTATACAATATATAATATCGACTTTAATACTTGGTGCTTAATAACTGAAGAATGACAAAAGAATGTATAAAAAAAAACCAGAAGATTAATCCTGGCTTTTATTTGGGAAAATTATCTATTGTTTTATGGTTGTGGGGTTGGAGCAAAATCTACTACTGGTGCATTCTCTGCTCATGTATCTGCTTCAAATAGATTTGTTTTAGAGAATCACATGATTCAAGCTACTATATTATTTGGGAAACTACGTACATATATGTTGTATGCTTTTGCTGTTTCGTTGAAGTTTTTTCTTTCTACTGTTATTCTATTCTCAGTTCATTCTAGTTGAGCTTGTAGTTCTAGAAAGTTTTGGTTTGATTTGAGATCAGGATAATTTTCTGTTACCATCAATAATCTTGAAAGAGCTGATGATAATTCAGTCTGTGATTTTTGAAAATCAGCAAATTCTTTGGCATCGTTTACATTTATACTTGTTTTTGTCGCTCATGCTCTAGCATTTGTAACTCATAGCAATACTTGTTGTTCTTGTGCTGCGAATCATTTTACTGTGTTTACAAGATTTGGTATAAGATCCAATCTTCTCTGATATACATTTTCTACTTGTGACCGAGCTGTTTTGGTTGATTCATCTAATGTAACAAGTTTATTGTATTTGCCTGACAACAACAATATGATGAGTACAACTATTCATAAAATAATTATTCGTGTCTTTTTCATTTTAATTATAATGGATTTAAAAATTAAAACATTCATGCGCTTTTTATATTTTTATTTATGCTATTTTCAATATTTTATCGTTATCGTTTTCCTCCTCCTCCTCCCCCACCGAAACTTCATCATCAGAAACTAGATCATCCACTGCTGAATCATCATCAGCTACTAAATCATCAGCCTCCAAACCCAACTCATCAGTTTCATCATTTTCAAAAAATTCAAAATAACATTCATATGTATCATGCTATTATGGATCGTATTATACTTCAAGATATTAGTCATAATAAGACTCATATTCATCATATTATTAATATTGCTTTCAATCGTTTCTTTTTGTCTTTTCTTTTTGATTTG
>CAJAPL010000059.1 GCA_903943625.1 uncultured bacterium | reverse complement strand
ATGAATGATGCACATATTTATTGTACTAAGGAACAATTTGCACAGGAGTTCAGAGCGGTGAATGAAATGTATTTAAAGTATTTCAAAATTTTTGGCATTGAAAAATATGAAAATGAGGATATAAACACAACACAAATAAGTAGTTTTACCAAATAATTATTTAAACATGAGCTTATACCAGTGAGTACAAAATCAGATTAAAGAATCTTTCTCATTTATATCATCAGAATATAGCGATGATTTACTGCAAAGGATTATACGACCAGATAGAGTAATGGAATTTTATATCCCAGTAAAAATGGATAATTGAGAAACAAAAGTTTTTACGTGATATAGATCACAACACAACAATGCTAGGTGACCTTACAAGGGATGACTTAGATTTCATCCAAATGTTTCAAAAGACGAAGTAATGTCTCTATCTGCATGGATGAGTCTCAAAACTTCTGTAGTCGGGATCCCTCTTTGATGATGAAAATGATGAATCATAGTAGATCCAAAAACTTTATCCAAATGAGAACTTGAAAAACTATCTAGATGATTTGCCGCTAAACTCACTCCATTTATTTGAAAAGAAGTTGATGTGCCAGCGCCAGATGTAAATACAACATGAGAAATCATGGCGTGGATGGTAGATGAATATTCCAAATTAGTGTGAGTATGGACACCATGAGTAATCACTTGAAAGCCGCTTGCAATCTGATGAAGTCAATGAAGAGAAAAGGCGACATCCCTTGGTGGGTGTTTCACAATCGATGAATATTTCTCAAATTCAGGCCAATCTTTGACTGGCAAAACAGTCGCAATTCAATGAGCTGGTAATGTATGATTAAATTTCGCCACTCTTATAGTGCACAATTACTGAGCAAAAGTAGTTGCAATATCAGATTCCAAATGATGAATATATAATCCTGATTGATTAGACGTCGATATGATAGAAAAATTAAAATCTGAGAATAAACCAGTATCTGATTACAAAGATGCTAAACAGATTTCCAATGATGATTTATTATTGCTTGATGTTGATGTCTTAGTCCCATCTGCACTTGAACAAGTAATAAATGCTGACAATGCAAATAAGATTCAAGCTAAAGTTATCCTTGAAATGGCCAATGGTCCTGTAACGCCCGAAGCTGATAAAATTTTGGAATCCAGAGATATTCCAGTCTTGCCTGATGTTCTTGCAAATGCTTGATGAGTGACTGTGAGTTATTTTGAGCAAGTACAAAACAATACAAACTACTATCGACCAGAAGCAGAAGTTAATGGAAAGCTAGAGGCTATCATGAGACCTGCAACTTTGGACGTAGTCAATACAGCACAAAAATATAAAACTACTTTGAGAAATTGAGCTTATATAGTCAGCCTTAGAAGAATTTTAGAAGCAATGAAAATAAAAGGATAGAATTATACAAACCCATTAGTCCCCCTTATCCTTTACAGGACAAGACAGGGGGATATTAGTTAATTGTCTACCCGTGAAGGGAGGTTGGGTTGGGTTTAAAAAAAATTAGAAAGCGGATCAACTGGTCCGTTTTTGTAATATCATAAAAATAAGCAATGTCAACTATCGGGTTGACTTTTATGGCTCAATCATTATATTCCCTTTAGAGAAGAGAATAGAGATCATTAACATTCAATTAAAAATTACCTTCGCAGCGGCTGACCTAGCAAGCTCGTAAAAGTTGTCCAGTTTTCCGGGCAAACGATATCCCTTGCGGGATTAGAATATACTAGGTTCAAAAAAAATGCAAAATAAACAATATGAAAATCAGGAAATTTTTTAGAAGCTACATCAGCATTGTCATCTTTATTTTGACTATCGCTCTGGCGAGCTACTTCTCCTTAATCGGGTGGGAAATCGCATCATTCATTGTATCTCTGGGGACAGGTATAGTCCTGCTTATCCACAGATACAACTACCCCAAATATTGGAGCGGGGGGACACTACCCAGTGGCATAAAGACAAGACGAATAAGATCATCATGGGGGCTTACAATAATCCCATTGCATGCAATATTGCAGTGGTACAACTTGATGCCCGGGCTTTTTGACCCATACCTAATGGTTCATTATGGCCTAGTTGCATGGCTTGTCATACTTGTTGCGGCCTTTTACCTAAATGGCTGGAGAGGAGTATTTGCTTTGACCTTAGTCGGCATTTATTCCTTCCCAATCGTTGCGTTGTTAGGCGCCTGGTGGATAATTTTTTATCTGCTTGTAATCAATATGGCTTTTCTACTGGGATTTTTCACCAATGTTGTCCTTAGTAAAAGAGCTAAGATTATCATAGCATCCATAATTGGGTTGGTTTTTGCGGTTTCAGTTGTTATTATCCTCATCGAGGATTGGAGGCCTGTATATGGCTTGCTATTGGGTATTTGTGGTGGCATTGCTGGTTTTATCATCCTCAAGCGTTACCTTAAAAAAAGGAAAGCGGCTATAAAAGTTCGTATGCTCGAAAAAGCAAAACAGACAAGGCTCAAAGAAGATAATGAGAGAAAAGAGCAAGAAAAAACCAAAAATGAAGAAAGGCGGCAACAGCTTATAACTGCTGCGACCAACAATGAATCTTTCTCCTGGGAAGAAATTTCCAAGCTATGGTTTCCAACAAGTGTCCCAGAAGTCTTTGTTTTACATTGTTTACCAGACGATTTCTTGAGTATATTTACATATGTTGAAGCTCACGAGCAGCTTATTTACAATAGACATATTCTGTCTTTTGTAATGCAGACATACAAAATACACCTCAACAAATGCAATTCGGATAGTGATTATTTATTTAACCATTTTTCCGTGCTTATAAAGGAAACGTATCAATGGCAAGGAAAAAATGGGTATTCTCCTATGGTAAGTATCATCAGGCAGTCATTGGGAGACCACTTAGTTGAAAAATTAAAATTAAATTTCTAAATCAAATCTCAGTCTCTATTCTCTCTCTATCTGTTTTCAGAAAAAAAGTTCCCGTCATTTTCGGCGGGAATTTTTTTTATTATCACAAATAAACATATTCATAACAATTGCTTTTACTATCAGATACTTCTATTGACTTTGATTAGGAGATTACTATAATATACATGCTAGAGTAGTAAACATCCCAAAAGATGTTTTGCTCCAAGTAAAGAATTTTTTTCAAGAACTGTTTTTGGATCCACACAGGTTTGACCGGTGTAATATACAAAACAACAGACTATCTCATAATCAGGAGATGGAGTGTCTTCTTGTATATTATATTCGTCATCTTGTGTGTTTTTTTTAAGAGTATGTTTCTGCGACGGAATGCAAGAGTACTCGTGTAACTCACCCCAAGGTAAAAATAATGTGAAGATATGTATCTACGACGGACTGTAAGAGCGTCTACACAAAACAAGCGACAAAGAAAAAATTTCATAAAAATTATAGAGAGTGAATGATTTCATCCTCTATTTTTTTTCAAATTAAAAAAATTAAATTAATTATTTAATCCTATTTACTTTACTGCCAGAGAATCAGAAAATTTGTCCAAGCTCAGGTTGTTTGCCGTTCTTAGGCAACGGCTTCCCTTTCCACATCTTCACTAAGTTTTTAGTCAACCTTTTTGGTTCATAAGTAAGATTTACAGTAAAAAGTACCTTTAAAGTCAAAACAACATTTCATTTATTTACGCTAATTGCTTTTATTGAACCAGCATCTGGTTCTAGAGTAAATACCTTGTCATCTAGACATATGGTTAAATTTGGTGGGTCACTAATAGTCTTTCAACCAATTGTTTTTCGTCCCCCTTTTACTGGTTTTGGCCATATATCCAACTTTTGAGGAAATTCTTTCTTATCTATTTTAGCTTTGCTTTCTGGTTCATAAATTATATTCAATGGCAGGTCTGAAAATGAATTTAGTTTTTTTAATGAGTCTACAATTGCCTTTACCTCCAAAGTATCTTCTAATGATTCTCGTAAATCATCCAGATCTTCGCCAGTATTTTGTATAACAAAAAATTCTTCATTAACCTTATTAACTTCATCCATTTCGGTATTTTTATTTACTTCAAAATTTTCCATAAAAGACTCAAGATAGATTAAATTCACAGACTAATTATAGACATAATCCAATTTTTGTCAAAAAATAAAAACGGCACATTATTGATGCCGTCTTAATTTTATTATAATTATATAGAGATTAGATTTATTTCTTAATACGCTTTCGCAAAAAGCACCCTTCACTTACTGGGTCTTCAAGTAATGATACATTTTCATTTGCCAGTATATTCTTTTTTTATAAATTCCTTAAATGGGAGACACCTTATAGTAGCTTTGGTTTCATCTTGTATCTTAAGTGCAGTCTCAGTAGTTCAATCTCGATGTGCCATCACAAATCAGGTTTTTAATTTTTCTTTAAACTCATCATAATTATCTACATAATATGTATGATCTTGTCTCATAGATTTATTTTTTTCAAAAAGATTGTTTTGTATCCTGTGGAGGAGGGGAGCTATCTTATTTATAGCATCTTCAAGTTTTACAACTTCCTTTTCGCCAGTATCTCTCCTATATATCTCGACATTTCAATCTGCCATATCCCTAGGTCATACTGCTATTCTGATCGGCACTCATTTGAGCTCTCGTTGATTAAATTTTCGTCACATGGATTTTTGATCGTCATCATCTATCTGATAAGTTAATCTAATCGTATCTTTGAAATAGACAGATTTGATTTTTAATTTTCATTTAGAAATAGATTTTGTGAGTGGCTTTAAATATGTTTTGATCTGTTCTAGTTCTTCTGGAGTTTTAAATATGGGAATGATAATCACATGTACTGGTGCAAGTGCAGGTGGGATTACCAGTCATTTATCATCGCTATGCGACATTATCAATCATCAGATAAGACGAGTGCTTACTCATCGTGATGTCCCTCGTACATAATCGAGTTCATTTTTATCGTTTGTAAACTTTACATCAAAAACTCTTCAAAAATTCTGACCTAAATTGTGAGATGTCCCTGCCTGTAAAGCTTTGAAATCCTGCATCATGGGCTCTACTGCATATGTCCTCAATGCTCCAGCAAATTTATCATGTTCAGGTTTGGGTCACAATACTGGAGATATTGCCAAAAAATTTGTCGCGAAATCGTTATAAACTTTATGCATTTTTTTTGTTTCAGCTTCAGCCTCTTCATAGGTGGCATGTGCAGTGTGTCATTCTTGTCGTAGAAATTCAGCAGTCCTTAGAAATATTCTCGTCCTCATTTCTCGTCTTACGATATTTGCTCGTTGATTGATCAAAATTGGTAGATCGCGATAGCTATTTACTCGTCTCTTGTAACTATCTCGTATAATAGTTTCAGATGTGGGTCTTACTATCAGTTCCTCTTCCAGTTTTGCTTCTGGATCGACGATTAGTTTTTTATTTTCATCTAGTTTCAATCTATAATGGGTCACGATAGCGCATTCTTTTGCAAAATGCTCCACATGATCGGCTTCTTTACTCAGAAAAGATTTGGGAATAAATAGTGGGAAATATGCATTTTTATGTCCAGTATTTTTAAACATAGTGTCCAATATATTTTGGATATTTTCCCATATGCCAAATCAATATGGTTTGATAACCATACATCATCTTACAGATGAATTTTCTGCTAAATCTGCATTTTGTACAATATCATTGTACCATTGAGAATAGTCTTGCGATCTAGGTGTAATTGCCATTCGTTTTTTATTAATTTCTAAATCTTTTACTTACTATCGTCATTCCGGCATTGTTGACGAAGTCTGCAGCCGGAATCTACTTTGTATACAAGTATCTTCACTAAAGATTCCGGTTGCATCTGCTCAAGCAAAAATAACACCGGAATGACATTGTTTATTATATAATAAAAAAAAATCTGATTTCACTACAAAATTTTATCAATCCAGACCTGACATTTAGTAATTATAAAAAACACACAAAAAAGACTTGACATTGGCTAGCAAATATATATAAGCTAT
>CAJAPL010000058.1 GCA_903943625.1 uncultured bacterium | reverse complement strand
TTAACTTTATTTACTCAATCATTTGAGAGGATATATAATTCTGGTCTTTCTCATGATATTTCTGGGATATCTACGTCTATAACCTTGTTATTATCCAAAGCAAATGTCATCCTAAACATATAATATAGACTATATTGTGAACTATATGCTTCATTAGTTTTTACTGGACGAGACTCATAAACTGTGAAAGTCTGATTGGACTTATCAAATAGATAAACGTATTTTGAATTTAATTTTGCTATTACTTTTACACTATTGGAATATACACTTGTAACCTTATCTCATCACATAAGAGGCACTTCACGTATACTCAATCGGCTAGAAGCGGGGTCTCTCCGTAGTTGATACAGCTTACCGTTTGCTCGAGTAAGGAATGTAGAATCTATAGCGAAACTAGAAAAGTCTCCGTATCATGAAGCAAATTTTGCTCAAGACGCCAATGCTACAGAATAATTTCATCATCATTGGAATATAGATTGAGATCATAACGTATTACGATATCTAGTTACAAATAGTCATCATATACCAAGCGATTGTTGAAACACATACAGATTGGCCTTACCATAAACTGCTACTCATCATACACGAGACGGGAATCAATCTGTTGTACTCACTGTTTCCATACCAGCCTTTGTTACCAAATATATATTTCATTTGTTGCTGAAACAATATAATCAATTTCTAAGTAGGCTGATAGAACATCAATTGATAGTGTCTGTAGAAGTATACTCTATCAATGTTCATCTCATTCAATCATTTAGAGCTCCGATGAGAGCCGCCTTATTTCATGCTATCATCATGTCCTTTTCTGCGGCTATAGACATGGGACTTCATAATTTTGAATTTTCTATAGATGAGAAGTTTAGGATTTTTGTTTTTTTGTTCATAGCAGGATCGTCCAATTTAGATAAGCTTGTAAGATAGATAATATTGAATCATGCATAATAATCAGCCTGTAAAATTTTCTTCAGCTGGATGATGTCTTCTATCCGTTTTCATTTATTTTGTAACATATCTAATTTTTGTAATATTTCATTGTATTTTACTCATTTTTGATCTGAAGTAGGATCCATTGCTTTGAAAAGATATATGTCTTTTTTGATGTCATCTATTGTAACATCGACAACCATTCCAGATTGTGTCGTGAATGCACTACCGTTTTGTTTGAGTAATTGTGTCAAAACGCTGTAAAGTAAAAATAATACTATCAGGGCCAAAACAAGAACAGTAATATGATATTTATTTGAAAAAAATGTGTCCTTTAGTTTCATCAGTTTGGAATTTGCTAATCTATTTTTGAATTTTTCATCTATCAAAGGCTTTTTGGGCATAGATCAATGTATGTGGTAATATGCCATCAATCATATGGATTCTTTTTGTATCCTTGTAAGTAGTAATTGCTCCATAAAATCCAATAACTCACTTTCTTGCGTATGTAATATTACTTCGACTTCCTTGAGATCCTGATCGTCTAATATATCAGATATCTTGGTTCATACATATATAATTTCATCATCTTTTTGGATATCTCATTCTACAAAATCTGAAAAAAGATCTACTTTTGTCCTATTGTCTACTCAATTGTGAAGTGAATAATATACCTTACTATCTCTAAATATCATAATAGTAATATCTCATATCATAGACGCCATAAAAACAGCATCGGAAACGATTTGGATATATCATTTAATATCAAACTTTTCAACATCACGAACCTTTTCTGCAAATAATTTTAGTTTTGTGTTTAGAGATTCCAATCATGTCTCGAGATTGGACTTGATGTTGTCCATATCATTGGTGTCATGGTTACAAACTTCTATAAATTCCCCCAAAAAATCCTGAATAAGATCTTTTTGGTAATCAAGAAATTTTGTCTCTTCAAATAAAACAGAAGCTCTTATCTGCATACCATTTGCTAGAGTTTCTTTGAAAGAAAACAGATTATCTTCCTCTAAATAATTAAACTTTTGCTCCTTTATTTGCATGGGGAAACGTGTAAATGTAAAATTTTTGAAGTGAGCGATAATTAATAACTAATTTTTATATCTGTTCATAAGTACAAATTTTTAATCTTTTTTCAATAGCAAGTATTTGAAGATATATTTAAATAAAGATAGTGAATGATATACTTTCATATAATTTCTCTTTGGGTCGGCAATAAATCTTCGTAATCGGCCTAACTTAATTGCCCTAATCACCTTTGGGGATCTTTTTTGTGTTCATGCCCACCATTCAAATGTTCATCAAGTATTGATTACTATAAGATTATGATCTTTTATTTCCTGTAAGTTATCCGCTGTCCATAGTTCTTGTCTAGGAGATTTTGCTGTAGACATAGCCACAAGAAGGATGTTGATTGTGTCTTGATATCAAGCTAGAGCCTCTTTTACTTTTTGTCGATTCAATTCAGAGAATCACTTTTTATTATTGAACGTTGAAAATCCGTCCTGAGTATAGATTACATTGTATCATCTGTAAGAAATATAGTCTTTAGCCTTTTCTAGGAAAGCTGGTTCTGTGCCAAACATTAACAAGCATATTTTTTGATTGCCAAATTTTGTCTTGATATATTCCAAAAAATATCGAGTAAAATCTGTTCAATTTAAATTATCTAATCGATACGTACGTCACTTTACTCTACGAAATATTCTTGCGAAAAAATAAAAGATTTGTAACGCTATACCATCCGGCAAAAGGAAGTCTGATTTTAATATTATTTTCTTATATTCTTTTTGTCTGGCTGTCTTACCGTGAGAACCGAATACTTTTTGTGCAGATACAACAGCGAAGTAAATAAAATTTACGATAGTAAATCAATTTTTTTGGTATTGAGAGACTATTTGTTCGCTTGCCTGTTCTGACTTACCTTTAAACAACTTTTCTAATATAGAAATCATTTTTAAAATAAAAAATAAATATTTATCCCACAATACTTTCTATTTTAACTCAGGGATAATAATATTGCAATATCTGCATATATGTCCATCACTTTTGAGCTCGATATTCTGCTCACTTACCACTCATACCAACTCAATGCCCAGAAAAGTCTTTACATTTAGCGGCATCCAAATTACTGATCAAGTAAGGAGTATCGCTTCGTCATCGTTTTTCATTTGCCGAATAAGTGAATCATGGAGAACAATTGAAATATGGTAAGATAGGGACATATCAATCAAAAATCGTAAGTGAACTTTGTGTTGCTACTAGAGCTTTGGGCCACTTTTTAAGTGTAATTTCAGCTCAAGCTCATACATATTTTTGGAACACAGCAGGGTCATCTACTGCACTATAATCAGATCAAGCCGGAATATTTGGATGAGTATTTTTTAGATAGAAAAGCGCGTATGATTTTGAGATCATGGCCATTACCTTATTCTTTTCTACACTTTCTGAGTCATTTGTTTCTACGATTCATTTTAAGTAGTCGTTGAATAGCAATGTATTTATAACGGCAAATCTGTTGGATTGTTTTCATTTTTTATCTTTGACTTCTTGTTTTTTGATAGATATTGTTCATCTAAAGCCATTTCGTGGTGTAGAATAATAGGACTTTCTTTTATAGTTTTTGAACATTATTAAATCTTTAGCGCTTGTTACTTTTATTGATATTCACGTATAGATACTAGATCATATAGTTAATAAAAGTTGATCATTAAGAATATAAACATCTCCTAACTTTGATGTATATTTGATGCCGTCCAAATCAAATTCGCAACCTCATAAGCATGAAATTTGATAGCCAGTAAGGTTAAATGTAAGTTCATATAACAGCACGGCAATATTTCATTGAATTAATTGTTTAGCCTCATCTTTTGAAATTTTATATGTAATTTTTGATATTGGCTTGGCATTGAATGGCTGGATTGAATATTTTTGTTTCATCTGTAAGATAGATTTTTGCATCTGATCACGTAGCTGGATAGCTCCAGTATATGTAAGTTCAGATTTAATTTCTCATTTGGATGTAATATATGATATTAGTTTATCAGAAATCTTACTGACTGATCATGTATTGGTAGCGGGGACAGGATAATCACTTAATCATTTGGCTACCTGTTGCCTAATCTGGGGCAAAAGTTTATATAAATTGGTTCATGGACAGGCGGTATTTCAAGCGTCTTTATGTCAGGCTATTGTATATCCCGCTTTATCTTGTATATAAGGGAAATCGGCTAAGTCCTGGTGATAAGTTAACTTAGAATTGGGATTAATGTTGTATTTTTTGGCTAGTGATGTAAGTAATTTCACTAGAGAATTTAGGGTTCAGGTTGTAACCTTTTGTTCATTGAAGTTTCATAATACACTGATTCAAACGCTTGAAGAGTTATTTCGTTTATCATGTGCTCAGATTACTCATTCGCCTCATGCTCTTCATTCGTATATGTTACCAAATGGGTCTATAAGGAAATTGTATCATATATCTCACCGTCACCTATTAACAGTATGATATTTATAAATGTCTTTAATTTTTTTGATTGCGTCTCATGTAGTCAGTATTCATGATGAATTTTCTGCAGTATGGTGGACTATGAGTTTTGTTTTAGCACTTTTAACGCTCTCAGTTCGTTTTAGTCTCTTGCCTGAAAAATACTGATTATATGAATCAACGATAGCCTCGTTTGGATAGTTTGAAATGAGATAGTTATTGGCAACCTCTTTTTGGTATTCACTCCTTCTTTGGTCTAAGTATTCGTTGAAGTCAACTTCCTTGAGCTCAGTGAGATATTGTTCCTTGCTAGCTTGTATCCCCGATGTAGTCACATTTCATGAATAATATCTAAGAGCCTCATTTGCTCATCGTTGTTGACGGGAGATGATATTGATTCAGGGCAGATTCCGATTAGCTGCAAATCAATATGAACAAAAGAAGGTTCACAAAAATATAGGAAAAAAATATTTTATATAATGCTGATTTATCTTCATAATTAATATATAAACGTAAAAGTCCCGAAATGTATAAATGTAAATAATTCAAAATAACTTGTTTGTTGTTTATATATATATGTAGGGAAATTTCAAAGGATAAAGAAGTTGAAAGTTTGAAGTAGAAAGTTAAATATATTTTAGATTAATTTTAAATCTTGGACTAATGGATGTTTATACACCTACACTGACATAGTACATTTTCTTTTCTGGAAGCAATAGGCAAACCTAAGCATATTATTGCAAAAGCAAAATCTTTGGGGATGAATGCTATAGCTATAACCGATTATAACTGAATGTATGGATCTGTTAATTTTTATCTATGAGCAGGCGATGAAGGCATCAAACCGATAATATGATCAGAGCTTGGATTTGTGCTTGATATAAACTCTGTAACAAATCCCAAAACTATAGGGAATATTGTACTGATAGCAAAAAACGACATAGGCTATCACAGCTTGATGGAATTGGTATCATTTGCCAATCAACAGTGAGTAAAATTTAAACCGAAAATAGACACATCAATATTAAAAGAAAAATCTGAATGAATCATAGCTATTATATGATGAGATGAATCTCGGCTTGGCAGGATGGTTTTGAACTGAGAGCCAGAAGATAAAATAATTGAGATTATCAAGATGATAAAAGATATTTTATGAAATGATAATGTCTTTCTCGAAATGACAGCCCAAGACGAAAGTATAATGAGTAATGTAAAAAAAATTAATAGTCAGATTTTATTTTTTAGTAAAAAAACAAACACTGAATGTGTCATAAGCAACAATTATTTCTATCCAAATAAAGATGAAAAAGAGGCTTGGGAGATGGCTTTGGCAATCAAAGATGGATATAAGATGTATGACGAGGTGAGGAGAAAACCAAAATGAGCATATCATATAATGGATGAGGAAGAGATTGTAGAGATAATGACATGAAATGGATATGATGAAAAACAAATCAGTGATTGGATAGGAAATAACAATAAAATTGCCGAATCTATAGATGTCAAAATACAGTTATGACAATATCTTTTCCCAAATTATGAGAATCCTGAAGATGTAAAAGAATTATATGAAAAACATAAAGACGAATTGGTAGTAGAAGAGTAGAAAATTTGTAACTATATATAGTTTATTATAATTTCTTTTCTTTTGATTTGACTCCTGCTAGGGAGTCTCTTTTGTCGGTTAGGTCCTTTATCCTTTCTTTTATTCCGTCTATAACAAATGCTTTTATAAAAGCTCATTGTTTAATCCCTTTCTCCATTTTCTCTATAAGAGAATTATAATTTCTTATATGACTATCTATTGTAGCAACATCAACAGGAGCAAAAGTAACTGCGGCATTTAACTTGTTATAGTCCTCCATCATATCATCTGTTCATAATTGAATAAGGACTACCTTCAATATTACAAATCGATTATTGTATAATCTTTCTTTTAATTTTTTCTCATCCTTTTTTTCATCAAGAGGTTCTCATATTGTATATGACAAAATACCATTTTCAAACTTAAGGATAATTTTCCCTAGTTTTTCCATATTATCAAAGGCAGTTCCCCAATCTGGTTTATCATTTGAATAATTTCAATTAATGGGGATAATCTTAACTTCATTTTTTAAGTTGTTTAGTTTGGCTTCAGTTTCAACCTTGGTTAGTTCAGGCGAAGTATTTTTTTTAACTTCTTTTTTCCCATTGTCTTCATTTTGGTATTCTGCTCCCATTTTATATTTATAATAAAGTAAAATAAGTGATACATGATTATACATATAAATACGTATTTTGTCAAATTTTTGTT
>CAJAPL010000057.1 GCA_903943625.1 uncultured bacterium | reverse complement strand
GATTAAACTTCTGAGACTGATTTGGATTAAATAACCAACTATCTTTTTCATGAGCAGTACACACATATTTCTCATCTTGAACATTCACGCCATATCTAACAGTCAAAAACAAATATCATTTAGGCACCCGGACTGGTTGTGATGCAGTATGATGAGCTAATTCGCTCAATATAGAAGAATCAGTCCCTTGTGAAATAAATGCAATTTCATGAAACATAGTAACAAGCGGAGCTAGTAGTGTACAGGCTTACTTTACATGAAAAATAAACCCCTCAATAACTTACAAAATATTATTTGAGAATCCCGCTATTTGATTGTATCAACTTGATCAGTTCACAAAACCATGACCACTTTTTAATTTCGACACCACACTAAATTGATTATGAACATTTAAAGTCACACTAATATGAGTCGCCAACTGAAATATAGATCAATGTGCAACAACAGTAAATGTATATGAATTCTGAGATTATGCTTGTTGAACAGCACACAAAAGTGATATATGATATCTAAATGACTGATCCCAAAGTTTATGTGCTCCATGATATAAGGCCGCAAGTTTTGAATGGAATTCGGGGACAATAATAAATGTAATATGATGACATGCAGATTTAACTGGGGTTATAATATTTCCAGCCGAAAGCGAGAGCATAATACCACCACGAACTGTTGTAGATACAGGCAAAAATATGGTTAACTATTTAGGCAATCTTTACATAAAACACACTTCATTGATATCATGAGAAATACATACGCTTCTTCTTCCAGAACAATGATACAAATATTGGACACGAAGTTGTATACCTGAAGACTGATGAGCAAACATTTCCAGCTGTTATGCTCACAATAAATTAAATTGAACTTGTGCCTATGACATGAATCTTGACGCGGATTCCTGAACTATATCTCAAACAATAACACCAGCGCAGATTAGTTGAGCATTACTACAAAGAAGATCCATTTTTAAGTGTGCTCTGGTAGAAACTCTACCATTCGAGCTCCCACAATTTAAATATACCCGATGATTACCAGCACAAGGATGACATTGAAATCCCGCCTGTGAAGTGATTCCTTATTGAAACACAGAACAAAATTTATTCTACCTACACCGAATATGTCCGTGATATAATTACTGAAACGCATCTCAAAGTTGTGATTCTGTCATACGAGCAGGGCTTCATAATTGTGCACGATTATTACAAAATTATTATCCACACGAATCTTGAGTTTTCCAAGCACATTAGCTAAATAAAAAGTATAACATTAAATAATATTTTCAATTGAAATCGCTCTCTCCTTCCATAGTATAGGGAGCGATTTTAAATACATAATTTTTTAACATGCAAAAAAAACTGACTAAATGAGTCTCATCAAACTATGAAATCGAATTAATTATCTCTCCAGCAGAATTGGATAAAGCGAAAACATCAGTAATCAAAGAATTCCAAAAAGATATGGAGCTCCCTTGATTTAGGAAATGATTTGTACCATTGGATATGGTAGAGAGTGGGATTAAACCAGAATACTTACAGATGTGAATCTATGAAGAAGTAGTAAACTTATGAATACAAGAAACACTACAAGAAAGTCCTCAAATAAAATTTATATGAGAGCCTTATGACTTTAACCAAAAAAAAGAAGCTGAAGAGACTATAATAACAATGAAACTTGATGCTTATCCAGAAGTTGAAATAGTTGATTCCAATCGACAAAGCGAAAAGATAGATCAGATAGATACTAGCGTCTCACAGGAGGAGATAGATAATGCAATCAACTCTATCAAAAAAAATTACGCTGATTACCAAGAAGCAGACACAATAACTTTAGATACAGTTTCAAAAATATTCGTTGAATATGTAGATTGAGATTGAAATGTCGCAGACAAGTCTCATATTTATTTATGAGATCAAGAATTTGCTGAAGCTAAGTTTTTCCCAGATACATTCATTGGCAAAAAGAAAGATGAATCTTTTGCAATTGCTTATGATACAAAGACTCTACCTACATTACTTATAAATCAAAAAGAAACCCTGACTATAAAAGAGATTAGATTTATAATCAAAGATGTTAAAAGGGTTGTTCTTCCAGATCTGACTTCTGAAACAATAGAAAAACTATTTGGTAAAGAAAGTGAAGTTAAAACCCATGAAGAGTTGATTGAATACATCAAGAAAGAGATAGCTAAACAGAAAGAAGACAATACTTTGATGCAGGCTATAGATGGCTTCTTACAAAGAGTTCAATCTAAATATATGAAGGTATATATACCTCAGACGCTAGTGCTTGAAGAATTCAAAGTCAGATTAAAATCGTTTGAAGAAAGATTTGGATGAGAAGATAAACTAAAACAATATTACACGCAAATATGAGACGAGAAGAAAGCTCAGATGATGGAAGAAATCAAAACATCATCAAAATTTAGCTTAGAAAAATTCTTTATCCTACAAAAAATCACAGAAGAATTATGAATTATTGTTGATCGACAAAAATCAGATAACCTAGAAGTAGAGAAACAAATATATCAGAAATTATATTGAAAAGAGCAGGGGAGTACTGCCCCAAAAGAAGCAACTAAAGAAAAAAAAGAGCCCAAAGCTCCCAAAAAACCTACAAAAACTAAAGCACAAGAATAATAATGTTATTTCCTAAATAAATAATAAATCACAAGAAATGGCGCTAAGACTAGCTTTTTGATGTCGGGCTTTATCCATAACAAAGCAGGATAGTTTTTTAGTAATGCTTCCAAAAATATAGAAAATCTATTATTTTTTTTATCAGCATCAAAGGGGTATATTATCAAATCTCTAATAAATTTTAGAATCCCCATTACAATAATTCATAATTTATTATTTAAAAAATTAGTCTACTTTTATGTCTTCATAATTTTCTTTTAAGTATGTCCTAGTTTTTTTCAAAATCAGATTAACCTTGTCTGGATCAGACAAATCAGCTCTATCTACATTGACCTTTATACTGATATAGCGATAAAATCAACTTTGTTTTAACTTCTTTAACAACCCAGGCAACTTCATAATTCAGTCTCCGGGCAAAACATGTCATTCTCCAACTTTCGTCTTGTCAGAAAAATATAATACAGCTACATAGGGCAAAAAGTCGTTCAATTTTCTCATAAATATAGACTCAAATCAATCTATATTCATATTGGATATATCCAATCATATATAGCATCAATATTTTTTAATTATTTCCACTATATTTGTAAAACGATACTTTGGGATGGGCAAAGCAAAAAAATTAGAATCTTCAGGATTTATAATAGCAAAATTTAGGTTCTTATTGTGCTTCCTATAAAAATTTATATTGTCAGATAGGAAGTTAAAAGATTTATAATTAAAATACTTGGGTGAGTTTATACATATAGTATCAGCTCAGGTCGCATCGCATATATCAAGAGCTTTATTTAATTCTTTTTCATTAACATTATTTGAAACCTGGACAACTCTTATAGGTAGATCATAATTCTTAGAAATTTTCTTTACATAATCTACATTCCATGCATCAAAATTCTTCCACATAGCCAAGTCAACACCATCAAATCAACTAGATTTAGCAAGATCAAAAATAAGATCCAAACCAAATCCAGGCAAAGAATCAGTACTTATAAGGAATTGTGGAGCCGCTCATTTATTTTTATCTCGATTCTTGGATTCCATTTCAAAAAAAACATCAGATCAAAGCTCGATATTGGGTTTCTGTTCATCTTTTTTATCCGCCATTGGATAGTTTTATATTTTAAAAGTTTTATTTTGATACATTTGATACACATACATTATAATCTTTTAGCCATATTTTGCAAATTTTAATT
>CAJAPL010000056.1 GCA_903943625.1 uncultured bacterium | reverse complement strand
GTCAATCTGCATCATATCATACAAACCACTCTATCTGTAATTCTTCTCAGTATTTTTTTATAAAATTATATCAAGTCTGATTGGCTGCTCATCCACCTCTATTTGTAATGTGAGATAAAATAATAAATAACTTATCCGGATATTGTTTTTTCTTATCTTCTAAAACTTCAAGTGTATTGTCTTGAGATCAGTCGTTTATAAAAACAATTTTGCGAAATCATGCTGAAAAGATCTCGTCGATGACAGATCATATTTTTTCTCATTCATTATAAACCCTGATATTGAAAACAAAATTATCCTTGTAATCAGCGTTTTTGAAGTTTTTTATATTATCTTTTTCTTTGTTGTATCACTCGTAAATCGCTTGTCGAGATATAAGTCTTGTTAACTGGTATTTGTCTTTGGTATGATTATTTAATAAATTTATATAGAAATAGAAAAGTACAATCAATCATATATAAACCAGGACATCGGCTCATCTAGCTATTCAAAAAATCTTTCAGAATTGATTGAGAACACTTGGATTGATGGCAGATAGGATAACAAAAACTGATCATCAAAAAAAGACAATCATATGTAGGATATTCATCTTTTTACGTTTATATAGATCTATTCCAAAAAGAAGGAATACGGCTGCTGAGACTATCAATATAAACTGTAACAGAGATATTCAATACATATAAAACAATTAAAAAATTAAAAAAAAATTATTTCTTCTTGGGCTTGGGCTTTAAAACCGGCTTAGCCTTGGGGTGATGTTTTTTTTCTGGCACGGTAGTAATGATATCCTGGTTATTTACAAATTTCCATCAATCTTCAACAGACTGAAAAATCGATCTAGTAGCTTCCCGTCACAAGACTTGTTTTGCTTTGAGCGGATTAGCTATAGAGATATCTACATCTCAGGCCCTTCTAGGAGACATTTCGTATTCTATTTTCTTTTCTGTAATTTTTTCTGCGATTTCAATAATTTCTTTGACGCTTTGGCCATGTCATGTTCATATATTGAAGATATCAAATAATCAAGCCTGATTTTCTGCCATAGTCTGGAATTGTATGTAATCTAATATATGTTTATAAGAAGCTAGGTGAGCTTCCGCGACATCCATTACGTGCACATAATCTCTTACTCAAGTACCATCATCCGTCTTATAGTCATTTCCCCGTACATTTAATTTACCTATCTCTCATTTTGTGACTTTATAGATGAAAGGGACTAAATTACTTGGAATTCATTTGGGGGTTTCTCATATTAGTCAAGAAGCATGAGCTCATATAGGATTAAAATATCTTAAAATCACTGAATTAAAGTTTTTGTGAGATGACATATCTTTGAGTAAATATTCCATCATAAGTTTGGTTGTCCCATAAGGATTGTTTGTACTTAAACGGTCATTTTCGGAAAATGGTGGGATAAGTTTGAGCGCGTCATAAACAGTTGCGCTTGAAGAAAAGACTATATTTCTAATATTATAATCTAGCATTATTTTTAGAAGACTAACAGTACCTTGTACATTATTATCGTAATACAAAAAAGGGTCTTGACATGATTCTCAAACCGCTTTCTTGGCAGCAAGATGTATTACTCAATCTATATCAGAATTTTCTTCAAATATTTTTTCTAAGGAATTTGCATTCCTAATGTCTGTTTCATAAAATTTTGGCTTGTATCATATAAGCTGTGTAATGGCATCTAGGACTCATATATGACTGTTGGATAAATTATCCACTATAACGACATCATATCAAGCCTGGCCAAAAACAACTGCTGTATGTGATCATATATAACCAAGTCATCATGTAATCAGAATCTTGTGTGTGTTTTCCATTTTGTAGAAATTTGTAAATCGGAGCGTGATTATAATTAGTTGAGTATCGAAATCAATTAAACAATACTTGACTTTTTTGCAATAATATATTGATTTACTCTAGGTTAAGGGTATGTTTATTGGGCACAAATAAAGACAAAAATCATGAAAAACGAAAACGGCCATTTTGTAAAAAATGGTGTAAGGAAATTTATAATACTGGTTATTGCACTTATTGTTATATTTTATGCAGTGATTGCATTATTAGCTCAGTAATTAATAAGTGATCGAAGCCGCTTTTTTGTGCGGCTTTCTTTTATAGTTTAATTTCTTTCTCTTTGCCAGTTTGCATATTTTTGATCTTATAGATTCAGGATTTTTTTTCTCATTCTCAAAGGAGAACAACATAGGGGATTCATTTTTTGTCGGCATATTGTAAAGCCTTACCAACTCACTGTACATCTAATCATTGTTGTACCAGATGTCAGGACTTTCTTAATGTCTGTGATAATTTGTAATAAATATCATAGTATCCCTCTTCCAACATAGGCACATAATATATCTCTTGTTTCTGTTGATTAACTATAGTGTCTATCATCCCTCGACTTTCTAAAAAAAGTTTCATAGCCTCATCCCCTGGTGCAAATCAGACCGCAGGAAAAGCTTTGGCTCCAAATATTTCAGCAAGTCAATTGTAACGTCAACCTCAAAACATTGCGCGTCTATTGTCTGGGTGCATATCAAAAACCTCAAATACTGTCCCGTCATAATAATCAAATCATCTAATTAGACTTCATTTAAACTGAAAACATCAAGCATATCATAAGGAACTAAGCTTGGTAAATATTTCATGTAAATCTCTATAACCTTGATTTTCATTGATATTGGGGAATGTTTTAGCTAACTGGAAGATATCATTTATTCATAGATAACTAACAATTTTATCAATCTGAGTCTTGCTTAATCAATGATCTTTTAGCATTGTTATAAATTCTTTCTCTTCTAATTTTTCTCGCTTATCCATTAGCCTTACTATCTCGGTTTTTTTGTCTGTTGGCACTCAAGCTTCTTGGTCTACTATGTAATCTATAATCTGGCGAGAATTGAGATACAAGAGCCAAGAATTTTTTGGCGTATTAAATGCAAGCATAATCTCTATAGCTACTTGTAATATTTCCATATCAGCATACAAAGATTGGCTACCAAACATATCAATATTTAGTTGTCGAAATTCTCTATTTCTACCTCTTTGTGGTTTCTCATTACGATAAAAATTTGCTATAGAAAAAAATCTAATTGGTTTGGGAGTCTCTGGATATATTCTACTTACCATGCGAGTAACGGTCGGTGTCATCTCTGGCCTGAGAGCAAAGTCACTTATCTTCCCAGTCCTATCAGTAATGAGCGTAAGTTCACTTCATCAGATATCTTCACCAGATTTTGCTCTCCAGATATCTGCATTTTCTACTAATGGTCATAAGTATTCTTCATATCAAAACTTTTGACACACGTTTCTTCGTGTATCGAAAATATATTTGCGAACAGCGAATTCTTGTGGAAACCGATCGCTAGTTCCCTTTGGTGGGATATTTGATAATGTCATTATTGTAAATTTAAAATTATAAATTATTATTCTTGTAACGCTTTAATAACGTCAACAGTAAATTCTTCTAATGGGATATTTAAATATTTTTCGCAATTTTGAACTTCTGTTCTATCTACTCATGCTGCGAATTTTTTGTCTTTGAGTTTCTTTTTGACTGATGAGAATTCTAAATCTGAAAGTCATGTGGGTCTCATAATGGCAACTGTAACGACAAAACTTGCTAATTCATCTACTGAGATTAAATACTTACGAAGTAATGAATCTACGGGGACTCATGTATGTGTTGTATAATGAGATTTAAGATCGTCTATAAATATTTGATGGACATTAAGCTCTGCCATTATTTTCTCAAACTGTTCTCATAGATGTGCGTTGGCATTTTTACCTATATGATCTCGATCTATATCATGGAGCAATCAAGCAATGTATCGTAGATCTTCGTCTTGTCATAATTTATGGGCAAAATATTTCATAACCTTAGCTACATCTTCACAATGTTTTTTTGTCTCTGTAAGGTATTTATCTACGAGTCAATGGACTTGCTCTAGAGTGGGTAATGGTCAGTAGGGAGAAATGTCAGTATGTTCTGTTTTTTTTGAACAATCTATTTTATTTTCTTTAAATCCCTCTCCCGCATTAGCGGTATCTCCCTTTGATAAAGGGAGTCAAGCATTTGTAATTTCTGGTTTCATTACGGGGAACATGATTACATCCCTGAGATTATCTTGCTGTGTGATGATTGCCAATATTCTCTCTATTCACATACCAAATCATGATTGTGGCGGCATACCATATTCCATAGCAGTCACAAAATCATCATCTGAAGCAGTAGCTTCCTGGTCTCATTGTGCTGCGGCTTGAGCTTGCTCATCGAAATTTGCTTTTTGTAATAATGGGTCCACTAGCTCTGAATACGCCTTACACATTTCTCGTCAATTTACTATAAGTTGAAATTGTTCTACTATATTTGGATTGATATCTGAAATCCTAGCTAGAGGTTGCATGATCTTGGGATAATTGTATATGAATGATGGTCAGATAATTTGAGGCCTGAGGACTTTCTTATAAAGATAATCTATAAGTGTGGTTGTTCACATATCATCCATTCATGGGAATTCTATTCATTTTGATTGGATATCCGCACGAAGTTTATCCGCGTCGTCCATAGTATATTGAGTAATGTCTAGTCAACTAGCTTTGTTTACTCAAGCTACGTAATCTACTCTTTCTCGTGGCGTAGTAAAATCGACTTCTTTTTCTATTCATTCTTTATCTTTAACTTTTAGTCTGCGAGATATATTTAATTTATCAAAAATATAATCGATCAGTTTCTCCATAAACTTCATATTGTCTTCATAGTTTCGATATACTGCGTAGTGCTCTACTTGAGTAAATTCTTGGAGATGCGATGGGTCGGATCATTCGTTACGAAAATCTTGTCATATTTCGAACACTTTTTCAAACCTTCCGACTGTCGCTTTTTTGAGAGATGTTTCAAATGCTATCCTAAGATACAAATCTGTATCAAAATCATTGTGGTGTGTGATAAATGGCTTTGCCGCCGCACCAGAGGCAGCATTTCACAATATCGAAGTCTGTATTTCAGTAAATCATTCTTTAGTATAAAATTCTCTAAGCGTCTGATAAAACTTGGATTTGAATAAGAATCTTTGGTATGTTTCAGGATTCATAGTCATATCCAGGTATCTCTTTCTGTATAGGTCTTCTTGATCGTGCAATCAATGGAATTTTTCTGGTAATCAACGGATACATTTTGAAAGAAATTTAAACTGGGATACGAATATTGTTAGTTCTCATTTGTGAGTATGGAATACTTCTCAAGAAATTCATATAAAGTCTCACATATCAAGTAGCTTTTCTGCAAATTTGTAAGCTGACATAGACTCTCAGTCAGGATCTGTTAATTCCGCAACGTATGAATATTCTCAGTTTTCAAATTTTTGAATCTTACAATTATCTTTATGAAACATAATCTGGATCTGATCTGTGGAATCCAAAAGTTTTGCAAAAGCAAGTTTACCATGAGAACGATAAAGCATTACCCTACCTGCAGTCTGTACTTGTTTGTCTGGAGCTGGGATAATGTCATTTATATCACGAAGTTGTTTATCTTGATAAGTTTGGATAATATCTCAAATAAGGTGTGTTTTATCAAAACTTTGAGCGTATGGGACCACTCAAATTAACTTCATTTTATGTACTTTGGATATACGAACTTCACGTTCTGATTGATATGCTTCCGTCATTTTTAAATTAAAAATTTAGCTAACTAAAATATTGTAAATTATTTTGTATAAAAGTTTTTGGTACTTAGGGTTGTCTGTAAATCTAGGCTAAAGTTATCTATAGAATCTCCGATTCTTCGCTGCCATACTTCTCAGTATAATTTATTTTTGACAGCTATAGTAAAATATGGATTAATCTGGAATCCCTCTTTCCGAGAATATTCAGGATTTTTGGTAGGAGATATAGTGAGATTTCGATCAGCGATTGTTATATTTTTGGCAAACATATTTACTCGTCAATCATTTGAATCCAAGGGAAGATGATATCAGGAATAAGCCGGTCATATAGCGGATCAGCCACACACAAATCACAAAGAATAGTCACAAGCCCGAGTATCTACGGTTCAATCATAGACTCAAGAAGAATTGTTGATGTTAAAGTCGTGATTATTTCAGACGTCAAATCATTTCAATTTTAGGATTTGGATGTTGTATCGTTTCTCTGTATCTCATGATATTATTCAATTTTTATTCCAATCTCATGAAGCCACTAGAGATCTTCTAAACAATATCCTCTGCTTACCATCTTGTGATATAAGGTATAATTCTTTGACTCATGTTGAATTTAAAATAGCTTCTGGTCAAGATCACATATCTTCATCATCTTCATCGTTGACTACTCACGGCACACTATCAGTATTGTCTTTCATGTTTCGAAATTGCAAACCGTACTCTCCAAAGGATTGATATCATGGGATATAACATCAGGTCCGTATATCTCAATCCAAATATCATGTATAAACAACTGATGGGAAATCTTCGGAGTTACCAGAGCTACAATAATATAAATTGAAGGAGCCAGAAGAGAATAAAGGAATATTGTTTCAGTTTCAGTAATTTGTAAAAAGATCGCAGTGTCCGTCGGCTCAGACATCCCAAGAAAATGTGGGTCATGAAGTATCACATCACACCATAGATCTATTGAAATACTCTTCATAATCTATTGTGAAATCTCTGAGCAATATATTTAATTTTTCTAGTGTAAAATATGATTCTTGGACCAAATTTTGTTTAGCGTCTATATTGTCTCTTATATCCAATATCTTTACGTATATTGATATCACAACAGTCATGATGATTAAAAATCATGTAATGGCCAAAAGCATCTCTATGAGAGTAAATCATTTATTCTTTGGATTAAATTTCATTGAGGGGGTAAAACATTAAAACTTTCTACTTACCAATAAGTTTATTTAGTAAATTTTTTGTAGCTGGTCATATCCATCATCGTGTGGCTGGCTTATTTTCATATCAAACAAGTAGTCAATTTTTGAGTTGCAATAAGTATGTCGCATTTTTGGTAATAGAATCGTATATTCAATTTATTGATCATGAATACAATCAAAGTTGTGTAAGTATTTGCTGTAATATCTTTACGGAGTCTGATTTTTCGTTGAGAGTAAAAGCTTTTGTAAATGAGAATCACTGTGGTAGTATTAAGTTTATTGTAGAAGCAGGTGGTGTTTGTCATGTAATGATGTTGTTTACGGGCATATTCAATAGACTGTTAAATAGTGAATCTATTTTTTGATATGTAAATGTCCTGAATAATTGGAGATCAGAGTTTAATCTTTTGGAGTAGAAACTTTTGATACTTTGTAATGCAGATTGTTTAAATGCATCTGACATACCTCAGCTTGAAATAGAAAATATTGAATTATTTATTCAACTGAGCAAAGAATCAATTTTGGATTGAGCATTAAGTAAATTTCTTTCTGTGGCTGTATTGTATTTTGAAAGAATATTTGAGCAGACAAGATTGGTTCAAGAATAAAAATCTTTTTTAAAGTTTAGGACGTCAGTTTGGATCTGAGCAAATTTTGTGTAATCATAATATCAAGAAAATAGACTGTTAATTTTAGAGTCTGTATCTAGAAGTAAAGTATTGAGGATATTTTGTTTATAGTCAGATAGAAGCAAGTCTAATCATGTTAGTTTTTTGTATCTTTTAAGGATTTTATCTTGCTGAGTCTGTAGGTTGGAACTAAGAATATTAAGACTAATGTTTTTTGAATTATTTAAGCTTTTTATAAAATCTGACTGTCATGAAGACGATCAATTTTGAAGGATGCTTATTTTTTGTATTAAAGCCTCGTATCAATTATTTACGTTTTCTATCTTGGTAATATTGTTGCTGAGAGTATTTATAAGTTGCGTATTTTGATTTGTATAATCTTTCACACTTTGGATTAGTCATGAGATAGCAAGCAATTGGCTAGTCTGAAACTGACCTATCAATGGGTAATATTTACCACTAAATGCGAGGATCTCTGATCTTAATCATGTGTAATCGGATATTAGTCACAGATCGTATCTCTTTATTTTACCGTCCAAAGATATGTATTCTTCCAAAATATTTTTTCTAAGACTGTCTCTTGCTGTATCTAGGACACTAACGTTGAATGGATTTGTGATAGCTCATAGGCATACTAAACTCTTGTAAACGACAGTCTGGACAATTGGCTTTCATAATTTATCATATTTATCATAAACGTTGTTGCTTGTTTGTGTAAAATATCCCATCACAGACGTCTTTTGAGAACCCAATAAATCATAAAGCGAAGTAGCTGTACTCGGTGTAGTAGCCCAAACAATAGATATAAAGGCCAAAGATACAAACAAAATCAGCGGCAAAATCTTTATTTTTTTCATATTGGATTGTAATAAATAAATGTCAAAGACTTGTTAGTTTTTATATTTTTTGTAGATAATATTTCAAGTAAAAAAGACATTGATGCTCTAAACGATTCGAGTATTCTAAAGAAGCCAAAAAATTACAAGATTAGGATAATTTAGTTAAAAATGTAAAGGGAAATCAGCAAATTATGATGCTTTGAAGTTTGAAATATACATATGAAAGACTATAATCAGTTATTATCAGTTTTTAGTTATTAAATTATTTTTATAATGTTGATCCCAAGCGTAATCGAGAAAACTAAACAATGAGAAAGAGTTTACGATATTTATTCAAGACTACTTGAAGATAGAATAATTTTTATATGAGAACCGATAGACTCTCATGTAGCCAACACAGTTATAGCTCAGCTTTTGTTTCTGGAAAAGAAAGATCCCGACAAAGATATTGTAATGTATATAAACACTCCTGGTTGAGAAGTATATAGCTGAATGGCTATTTATGATACTATGCAATATATTAAATGCGATATTTGTACAATATGCGTATGACTATCAGCTTCTATGTGATCTATATTTTTGGTTTGAGGGACTAAAGGGAAGAGGTATTCTTTGCCACATAGCAAAGTAATGATACATCAGCCATTGATAGGTGGAAGTTGAATAACTGGGCAAGCTACTGATATCCAAATAGAAGCAGAAGAAATGATGAAATTGAAAAAGATGCTAACAGAAATAATGGCAAAACACACTGGTTTGAAATTTGATAAAGTTGCACAAGATATGGAAAGGAACAAATGGATATCTCCAGAAGAAGCTCTGGAATATGGGATTATTGATAAGATAATAAAATAGATAAACTTTGATAAACATAGATTAACATTGATTAACATTGATAAAGAAAATATAGTCCTCAGAGATGAGGATTTTTTTTATAATTTGAGAGAGGCACGAAACTTGACAAATTTTTGAAAAAACAATATAATTTTATGTAATTAGTTTTATCGATTGATGTTTGTACATGACAGGTATAATCAATCCAGAATATCAAAACTTAGAATCGGATTTCCAAAGGCTCGATCATGAGACCAAAAAAAAAAAGATTATCAGCATCCTGGAATATATAAAGGATGATTTTGCTTTTGCTTGAGGAATGCTGGATTTTATTATGCAATCCAAAGATGTAAGTGATGGATTTTTGTGTAATACGTATGAACTCATAATGTGAGAGGCCGTAGATGCTGCTCAAGAAGCTAGCGACCAACAATCAGCAGATAAACTTGCTAACATACAAAAAATAGCTAACGATCATCAACAAATTGATGAAACAGAACATCAAACTGCTGATAAGCTTATAAATCAGATTTAAAAAAGATTTATCATTTAAACTTATTAAAATGACAAACAACAATTCCGCTGATCAATTAAAAAACGATTTTGAAGGATTTCAGGATAAAGGGAAGTTGACAAAAGAAGAACAAGCAGCTTTGGATATTTATAGAAAATGAAAAAAGAAAGCAGGAGAGATAAAGAAAAAGTGAGATAAAATAGTTAAAGATGCGAAAGAATCAGAAACTTGAAAAAAAGTAATTAAAAAAGGGGAAGAAATAAAAGAAGAAGGTAAAAAAGTAGTCAAAAAAGTAACAGAATCGGAGACCGGTAAAAAAGTAATTAATACAGGAAAAGAATGACTTGAAAAATTAAAGAATCGAGTGAAGTAAAAAATATTTTTTTTGCATTAGTATTAAGATCCCCATCCTGGGGATTTCTTTTGTTTGACTTATATTGGATAATTGTTATAAGTTTGCGCTAAAATAAAATAATTAATCACAAAAAAAACGAACTTATGACGAAAAAATCTGAATCAGACATTCCCACTGACATTAACGTCTTGGGCGCAGGATTGTTTAATCTACCAGGAAACAAATTTATAACTTTCTTGGAAGAGTGCAAACGCCAAATGGTTAGACAAGGGCTGCCAGATAAGTTTGCATGTGCATCCAAACACATGGAAAATCTCGTAAAATGCGAGCCAAAAAGATCTGGTGATGCCTGGGGAAAAAAGATCAAACTTAGCACTCCAGATTATATCAAAGGCAAAATGGGCAAGTTTGTGATGACTCTGTTGGAAACATTATCCTACAAAGAATTCGCAGAGTTATTTGGCTGTTTGACAAAAAAATTCAACGAGGCAGGAGAGCTCTATTTCAGGGAGGGCATCATGATAAAGGCCCAACAGGTGGAAGAGGTCGTGCACAAACTGTCTCTCATCAGGATTGAATTTGCAAAGTTAGCTCAGGAACACTCATAAGTATTCTTTTTGACTTTTAAAAAAAGAGTTAGTGCTGAAATTCAGCACTAACTTTTTGTTAAGACCAAAATATATTTGTAATCCAAAATCAAAAGATTAAAACTCCCATATAAATAGTAAATAAGTTTCAAATCTTCTCAAATATATCTTATATGAACTTTAATATTCAATACGAGAATCCAAGCGAATCATTACTTACAAGACTGTTTAAAGTAAGAGGAATCCAGGATAATATGGAAAATTTTTTAAACCCAAAACTAGCCGATTATTGGCTAGATCCTTTTTTGTTGAACGATATGGAAATCGCGGTTGAAAGGATATTAAGAGCGATAAAAGACTGAGAAAAGATAATGATATTCTGAGATTATGACGTAGATGGAGTGACATCTAGTCGATTGCTCTATAGATTTATTACAAAATTTTTGAATTATAAAAAAATCAGTATTCAATATCCTGATAGAATCAAAGATGGTTATGGATTAAAAAATAATCATATCGACGATATAAAGAGTAAGTGAGTGAGTCTGATGATTACTGTGGATAATTGAATCGCCAGTGTAAATGAAATTTTGTATGCTAAAGAAAAATGAATTGACGTAATTATAACTGATCACCATAAAGAACATGATCAGATACCACAGGCAGTTGCGGTGGTAAACCCACAGATATCTAGTAAATATGAATTCAAAGGATTGGCTGGCGTGGGAGTTGCATTTAAGTTAATGAATGCAATCTCGGCTAGATCAAATTTTGATAATGAAGAAAGGAATCTGATTTTTAATTATTTTTTACCTATAGTGGCGATATGAACTGTTGCCGATATTGTACCGCTTGTGCATGAAAACAGGGTGATTGTAAAAAGATGATTGGAACTCATAAACACTCAAAGACATAAATTAGCAACATCTATAAGAGGGTTCTTGGATTATCTAAATCTAAGAGATAACGTGGATACATTCCACATATGATTTGTTATATGACCTAGGATAAACGCATGATGAAGGATAAAGTCTCCATACGATAGTCTGAGAGCGCTACTTTACACCGGAGAAAAGCAATTTGAACATCTAGAAAAAATAGACATAGTGAATAATGAAAGAAAAAAATTACAAGAAAAAGCTTTTAAAATTGCCGATGAAATAATAGACCATAGTCACAATATTTTGATTGCGGCGGATGAAGACTTCCATGAATGAATAGTATGAATAGTCGCAGGTAAAATGACCGAAAGATACAATAAGCCGTCTGTAGTATTTAAGATAGATACAGAAAGAGATATGGCGGTAGCTAGTCTGAGAGGGCCAGAATATTTTAATATTATACAAATGCTATGAGAGGCAGAAGGAATGCTTATACGTTTCTGATGACACAAACAGGCTTGATGATTGGCAGTTAAACTAGATAGGATAGAAGAGTTTAAAGCGTTTATGATAGATTACTGTAAAAAAAATATAACAGAAGATAACCTCAAAAAATCTTTAAAAATAGACACACAGATATATTCTCATGAATGGAATAATGATAGTCTAAGTGATATAGAAAAATTAGCGCCATTTGGAGAAGGCAATAAAGAACCGGTATTTATAATAGATAATCTCAAAATAAATAAGATTGAAAAGGTCTGAAAAAATTGAGGAGCTCATCTAAAATTACACTGAGAGCTAGATTGAAAAAAGCTAACTAGTATGTTTCGAGGTAAATGAAGCGAAAGCGATAAATTTGAAACAAGAGAAATAAGCGTAGTAGGTAAAGTAAAAAAAGATAGCTATAACTGATGATTTTTTATTGATGGAATAGATTGGAGGTAAACTAATATTATTTTATTTAAAAAAAATCCCGTACTGTAACGTCAGGATTTTTTTTAAATTGTTTATTCTTTGAAGCTATTTAGAGTTGAGTCATTGAGCTTTTTAACTGTTTCTTCAAATGCTTCTATATTTTTGAGTGTCTCATTTAAATCTTTTGCCATAGCGGGATCGATTAGTTCTTTATTTATTTTTTCGACGAGTGTGGTATATTCAACAACTAGGCTCTGGATTTTTTCTTGAAAGGCATCTCGAGTCAAAGCATTTTGTAATACGTCACTGACATAATCATTTAAATTTTCTGGGAAGAGTGAGGTTCACTCAATTTTCGAGTCTTTCAGTGATTTTAGTATGTTGGTTATTGTTAGATTGAGATCCTCTATATCTTTTTGTATGTTAAATTTTGCATTAGATAGCAATTGAAACCTTGTTTTTTCATTAGTAATGATTGCATCTGATTTTGCTTGCAGCGCCTGATCAAATATAATATCGGGGTTAAGAGTTTTTATAATATTATCTCTTCTAGCTGAAATGGATGTCCGAAGATAACTATCGAATGATGCCAAATTATCGTAATTTTTGATTATCAATGCATCGTTTGGAAATTTATCTTTAAGAAATTTCATCACAGCTGTGATATCTTTTTTTTCTTTGGCTGAATTTAACATATTAAAGAATGTAGTTTTGCTTTTGCTTAGCTCTGTTATATTTTCCTCATATATACCATCATCAGTAGCTAGATTTTTTAACTGCGAACTATTTGCTAATTCTGATACTTTGTTTTGAAGGGACCTTTCTGGTTGTTTTGCAACCGTAGCTCTAAAATCTCTAATAGGCTTAATTATTTCTTTATAGTTTGGCATGGACTCTCTATACTTTTCTATTTCTCTTATATTGCCCCCTCAGCTTGCAAAAGCATCTGAAGGCAGAGAAATAATAGTATCTAAATATTCTCATAATCTCTCTCTAATTAACTTTGGATTTGTCGGTCTATCAAAAAACGACATTAATCTATCAATGATAACAATTTTCCATTGTTTAACTTCCAATGAGTTGCTTATATCTATGTTTTCTATAAGTTTTTTGAAAGGGATTGAATTTAAAAGTGGTTCATCTGTCTGTATATGTCAGTTGGTTGCTCCTCTGACGAAATTAAGATCAAATCAGGATTGTTCTCGTTTGTGAAGTATTTTGAGAGTTTCAAGAAATTCTTTTTGTTTTGATTTGGGAATATCGTTTTTGTAAAGTTCTAGTATATTAAGTAAGCCCGTGTCTGAGTGATCAGATTCAAATATTTTTTTAAATGATATTGGGTTTCCCGCTGGGATTTCTGTGATTTTACTATAATCTATTGTCAACTCAGTAAGAGCAGCCAAGATATTTTGTAGATCTGTGCTATTTATAGTCTGATCTTTTTCAATCTTTTGCTTCACGTCATCAGCAAGTCATTTTCTCATTGATAGATTAGCATCATCTTTCAATAAGAATATATCATAATCAATCAATGATTTGGTATTGAGCTTATTGATGAATATATTCCGATTTTTGATTCGTTTTTCAGATAAGTCCTTATTTAGTTTAGCATCATTCTCGGTGGATCTCTTATTTAGCTGCTCGTCCATTAAACCTTTTGCAGCCTCTAGTATAAAAGGGTTAATAAATTTGGGATAGCTTTCTTCTCTCTTTTTGTCTAATTCTTCATTTTTTAATTTTAAATCAAACCATTTTCTAATATTTGCTAATCCAAAATTACTTCGCCTTTCTATACTTTTGGATTGGATGGCGGTCCATTTTTGGATACTATTTTCTATTATTCAATCTTTATTGTCTCAAGGGCTGAGATAATGTTGGATAATCATATCTTGTGTGATTTCTTCTGGGCGGATTAATTCGTCTTGAGGTATTTTAATCTCTAGCTCGATGAGTTCTTTTTGTCGTTCAACAAATGGGTTGATGAGGGCCTCTATGTCACTTCTTTTTAATGTATCGAATTTTATAAGTGACTGAGTCAGAATGTTTTGTATTATTGCCTCAAATGACTGTACTGTTGTAGATGGCGTAATCTGTGTTATATCGTCAATCTTTATGTCAGGTATGTCTGCGCATAACACAGTTAATTCTTTATAAGCATCAGTGATTTTATTGGTCTTTTTACCCTGTAAAATATCTCTTTGCTTCTGAGAATTTTGTTTTTTCTTTGAAATGATTTGAGCTCTAAGTTCCTCCTCAACAAGCTGACTTTGAGATTGGAAATCAGCGAAAATTTCGTTCAACTCTATTGTTTCGCTTGGCTTAAAAATTATATCTTTATCAGTCGTATCGGCATATCTAGAAGATAGGAACTTGTTTAGTGTTTTTATATTTTCTGTAAAGGTTTCTATGTATGCCTCCCATTCTTTTTCTAATGTTTCTATCGAGGATCTAACGTGTGTATTGGTAATTTCTTTGAGGACATCTTGCAGTGAATCTTTTTGCTGACTAGCATCTCTTAAGAACTCTTTTAATGTAGCGCTCCATATCTGGCATTGTGAAGTATTTGTATCATCCCCTATCTTAGATACTTCTCCTAAAATTTCGTCGTATCTAGATTTCTTTGTATCGAGTCAACTTCTTCTGTAATCTAACTTATTAAATTGAGATTTTTGTTTTTTGATATTGTCTCGAACTTGAGTAAGCCCGCTTAATTTTTCTATACTAGCTGGATATTGTGTCTCTGCATCTGTTTTGTTTTTTCTTATAATCTCTTCAGTCTGTTCTATCTCAGGGAGAATTTCTTGTATATCATCAGTTGTATATTTCTCTAATGGTTTATTCATATCCATTAGCACGGTTACTATAATATCAATAACTGCTTCTTTTTGTGATGCTAGTAAATCTACAGCAGTTTTTATATTTTTATCTGTAGGATTATGTTCTTGGAGATCGAGGATCTGTCAGTTTATAAAATCTCGAGATTGTTTTTTGATACTAAGAAGATTGGAAACTTTACGGATATCGTTTTCACCTTCATTTGCTTTTTCTAGAGTGTTTTGAAATTTCATGTATTCTCAGGCTATTTGGGAACTATATTTTTGTAAGAAATATTTATAGAGGTCACTGTCAGGATTAGAATTTTTTATTTTGTCTTTTATGTAATTTGCTGGGGTTTTTTTAAATTCAGATAATCCTGGTTGATATGAATATATATCATTTGCTTTTCCATATTGACTCAAAACATCAGCGATTATTTTCATTTTGGATGTTAATGTGTCTGTAAGTTGAGTAACTTGAGTTTGGAGTGGGCTATCAGGACGAATTTTATTGAGACAAGAACGACAACTATTAACATCCGAGCTAGCAGAATACAATATAGTAAGAGGATCTGATTTTTCTTCTTTTGTTTTGTCTATTCTGCTATTGAGATTATTGATTGATTCTATCGCTTTGGCAAAGAAACCTTTTTCATAAAATAGCATAGCATCTGGGTTATATTCTCATATGGTTTTGAGATAACCGCTTGCGTCTCATCAAATTTGTAT
>CAJAPL010000055.1 GCA_903943625.1 uncultured bacterium | reverse complement strand
TTATTTAAAACAATATTAAGAATGCCAGCAGTGATAAGTTCTAGAAAAAAAGACAATGCGTTAACTCTTATTTTAATTGTTTTAATTTCCTTTTGTGTTATATATCTTTTGGCTAATTTTGATATTATTAAGGAGGTTTTTCATGTCCCTAATTTTTGAACAAAATATGAATTTATTTCAGATGCTATAGATAATAAAAGTTTGGACTGAAATCTTGCAAAGAAAATTATAGAAAAAAATAATATGGAGTTGCTTATTTCCTGATACTTATCAATGACGTGAGTTACTGATATTTCTTTTTATTTTAGAAATCTTGCAAATTGATCAACTTTTGGTTTTAATGAAAGAGCTCTCTTTAAGCCTGCCAGCCTCACAAAAGTTCCTACGCTTATAGCTGTTTTAAGAAAAAATATGGAACAACCATGATTTTTAGATAAAAGGGTAGAAGTAAAGATCCCTTTAATTAATTATTATTTACACTATCCATCACAAAAGCAAATAAACAATAATCGGGTATATTCTGTGAGAGACTTGACTGACTATATGATAAAATATTCAGACAATAACGCTACTTTGGTTTTGTGGAATCTATTGTCAGGTGGTGCTTATCGTGATATCTATAAAGAACTGAATATAAATTTTTCATGAGATAATGTTGAGGTTGTAGATTATTCCTATCTTTTTGAGATTTTATATAATTCACTGTTTCTGAATAAGTCAGACTCCGAAATGGCCTTATCGCTATTGTCTCAGACTCAATTTAATGACTGAATAAAAAAATATATTCCAAGAGATATTAAAGTTGCCCATAAATTTGGAGAGTTTAATATAGACAATGTTACCAAGCAGTTACATGATTGTTGAATTGTTTATTATCCAAATCATCCTTATGTATTGTGTATAATGACCAGGTGATATAACTATGATGATCTTGAGACAGTAATATGATCTTTGTCTAAAGTAATCTTTCAAAGAGTACAAGAAAGTTATAAATAATATGCCTGTTTGTTTTTGGATAATATAAAAATATGCCCTCATTGTGGGGGCATATTTTCTTAACTTTTATTTGTCTTGTGTGGGTTTATTTTACAATTGCTTTTGGTTTTCTAAAGAATGCTAAATATATTAGTACTATAAAAATCAATAGTCAAATTGCTGGTATTGTGGGGAATATGAAAAAACTTTTTGTTATTGTGGTCGTTTCTTCCTCAAGCAGTTTTGGATCTATTCAAGAAGAAGATGTATCAAAATTGAAATATGGCTTATAGTTTATATTTATTTTTACGCTAAATAATCATTTATATCGGGCTATCTGCCCTATGTTACTTGTTGGGTTAATCTCTCAATTTGCACTTATTGTGCTTTTATCTATTGTGAATTCTTGTCTATATCAGAATATGTTTGATACTACTCAAGATATAGTTATTGTCTCATCTATTGGGAAGCTATTTTTTATTCAAAGAGATAAAATTAGATTTTTATTGTCGTCAAAGCTAGTAGATATGTTTGTTGTAATGTCTCATTTAATGTCAGTCAAATCGCTTACAAAGAAATTTAATAATGATATTTTACGTATGTTTAGAGTTATGACACCACCTCCTTGAGCCGCAACAACAGCTTTTTGTTGGTCTTCAATTTCATTTTCTGTTGGTGCAATGGCATAAGCTACACATCAGCGCTTCAGTCAATTTATTCATATAGGGAATTGTGCGTAAACTTTTTTAATTACTTTTCAATATGCTGGTACCTTAATGCCTCATTCTCGTGTGGGAGTGAGGTAGTCATAAAATCAATTGTCCTTTGTATATCTATCTCCACATGACCATCATCATATATCTATCGGTACTCATGGAGCAAAAGTTACTAAAACATTTTCCTCTCTAACGTTGTTGTTTGTGATAAACAGACAGATTTCTTGTTTTTCTCATTGTTTTATGGGTAATGTAAGTTCGTTCGATAAGTTATCTTCTCAGGCATTACAGAATCTTATTAATATGCCATTGATATCATTAGCAGATGCTTGTCCCATCAACGCAACCTCTACAACTTTTGTTTCTTTTCAAGTTTGTTGTAAAGAATTGCCGGTTTCTCAGTTTGTAAAACTAAAAACCATGTTGATAAAAACCATAGAAAATAAGATCATAATTTTTTTTGACATATTTTTATT
>CAJAPL010000054.1 GCA_903943625.1 uncultured bacterium | reverse complement strand
CATCTGCACGCCGCCACTGAGCTCTTCCATAATCGCTCTAATAGGCGTGATTCCCACACCGCCACCTACTAAAACCACATGAGGGCGCGTTGAGCGCCCTGCAGTGAAAGCACCATAAGGCCCTTCAACAAAGACTCTTGTTCCTGGCTTCATAAAGGCAAGTGAGCGTGAGTGATCACCTAAATCTTTAACGGTAATACGCATCAGGTGCTCCGTAGGAGCAGCAGATAGCGAATAAGGATGAGACATTAAGAAATGTCCTCTTGCTAAAAAGCGCCACCCAAAGAACTGACCACCTTGGGCACCAAGTGTGTGCAAGTTACGGCCCTTCATGATTACTGAAATAACCCCAGGACCCTCAACAATTACTTTTTCAACCTTCAGGTTTACTTTAAGTAAGGTCTTGATTGTGAATATTCATATCTAGCCTCAGAATAAACTCATTTTTATATAAAATACTATTTTCATGTGCTAAAAAATAATCTGCATAATCTGATCATAAATATTTCGTCAAAAAATTTTGAGTAAAATTAATCTCATCGATTTTTGCTTTTTTCTCTTTTTCTACTCAATCGATGGCGTCTAATATAGCTATATTGTTCAGATATGACCTGATAGCAAATATCATAAAAATGATAGCAAAAAATAGTAATCAATATTTTAGCTGTGTAGAATACTTCTGTATAAATCTGATTAATTTTATCATTTGTATTATTGATTTTTAATAGGATGTTTTTATCTTTTGTGATTCTTGGTTGAAAATTCAAGGGAAAATTATAAAAGTATTTAACCTTTAGCTATTGATACCTAGTTATTGGCTCTTAACTTTTAGTTATTGACTATTGGCTCTTCAAATGGCGATACATAGACTGCCAGATTACATAATAAATAGATTAAAGGCCTGAGAAATAGTTCAGAGGCCAGCTTCTGTAATTAAAGAATTGGTGGAAAATAGTCTGGATGCTGGGGCAGAGAATATCGAGATCTGTATAAATGATTGATGAAAAAGTCTGATTAGTGTGCAAGATGATTGAAGTGGAATTGAACTCTCAGATATGGACTTGCTCCTTGAAAGATATGCTACATCCAAGATAAATAACGAAGAAGATTTGTTTAATATAAAGAATTATTGATTTAGATGAGAAGCTTTGGCTAGTATCGCTGAAGTAAGCAAAACGACCGTGATTTCCAAAACTACGTATAGTGAAATATGAACAAAACTTACTAGGAGAGGCGCTGAAAATATTATCAAAAATGTGCCTGTCGGGTTTGAACATTGAACATTTATAAGTATAGAAGATATTTTTTATAATGTCCCCGCCAGACAAAAATTTTTGAAATCTGCTCAGACTGAATTTTATTATTGTTACAATTATTTTGTTGATATTGCTCTACGGCATTATAATAAACGCTTTGTTTTGAAGAAAAATGATAAAATAGTCTTTGACTTGACACCACAAGAATGATTGTTAGCTAGGATAACTGATATATATAAAAAAGATCGATCTGCGAACTTGTTGGATATAAACTATACAGACGACCGCTTAACTCTTTGGTGAGTTGTATCTGATTCTAGCTTGCGTTTTGGTTCCGCCGAAAACATTAAGATATATGTAAACTCTAGGCCCATTGAAGATAAAGTAATTAAAAAAGCGTTGATGGATGCTTATTATAGACAAATAATGCCAGGCGAATATCCACTTGCTATATTAATATTGGATGTGAAAACTGATATGGTAGATGTGAACGTTCATCCTAGCAAACTTCAAGTTAAATTTCGAGATTCGAGAAAAATTTATGAAGTGATTTATGAAAGTGTAAAAACTGCCCTTTCATGAAATAAAATAGCTAGCGTTAGTATGGAATTTAAAAGACCAGATATTGCAAAATGATCGGAATTCAATTTGGTGGTTTGAACCGATAAACAAAATAACGCAGACAAGTTTATCCAAGAAGGACTGATCTCGCCAAACGAAATTTCAAATTTTAGTGTTCATGGGTCTGGATTTGTTGATTTTGAGGAAGAAAAAATATTTGAAAATGAATTTATATGAGAGTACAAATTGGTCTGACAGATGCGGAACAGTTATATCGTACTTGAGGATAAAGACAGTGTATACTATATAGATCAGCATGCTTTAGCAGAGAGAATTGCATTTGAAAAGATGAAAAAGGAGAAAAGTTTAAATCCTGAAATACTTTTACAACCATTAAAGTTTGATGTTATAAATATCCCCGATTCACAGGATAAAATTTCTCAATTAAATCAGCTGTGATTTGATATCTCTCTGATAGGTGAAAATGTAATTGCTGTTTACGCTGTTCCAAAAGTTTTTGTTATTTATCCTGTAGATTTATCGAAACTTTTGAACTATGTTTTTTATCTTGAAAAGATTACTTATGATAACGTTTTAGACTGAATCTTTGCCACCAAAGCTTGCAAAACTTCCATAAAAGCGGGACATAGATTGTCAATGCAACAAATGGCAAATCTAGTTAAAGAGTGATTTGACAATATTGAGGGCATGTTTGTATGTCAACATGGAAGGACTTTTTTTGTACAGGTTGAGAAAAATAATATTGATAAGATGTTTGATAGATAAAAGTCTGCAAAATGCAGACCATAAACAAATCCTTTGGCTTTTGATAAATATTGATAAAAATAGATAAACATTTATAGTTTTATTAGTTGTTACGTTTTTATGTTTTTACGTCTGTTATGAAAAAAATATTATTTATAATCAGTTTTTTATTTTTATTTTGAACTGTTTTCGGTTATAGGGAATTGTTGATAGAAAATAGGTGATGACTGCCCATTAGAGTCATAAAAGTGATCTTAGATTGACAAGACTATGTTGTCAGTTCTGTGGCGGTGGATGGTTGAGCTACCTTGGAAAGTCTTACTAAAAAAGTTTGATGAGATACGTCTGTTAATGGAGTTTATTTTTGTCCCAAGGATTATAATTATTGTGACGGAGTTACGCATACTATTTCTGAAAGGATATATCTATGAAACGCCAAGGACTATAGTAGATTTTGGCCAGATACCAGTATAAGAGCGATATTTGGTTTCGATAAGAATTGAGAGCCATTGCTTGTACAAAATAATTTTTGACTTCATGATGTATGATATCGGAGTAATGTAAATAAAGACAAACAAAATGATTTATATTTCTGACTTGGGAACTTCCCTGTTTTCCTGGATAGTTGAGAGGACGTATCAATGTGATTTGTAAACTATATAGATAAAAAAATGGAGACCAACTGAAATAAATCGTTTATCTGTTCTACTCAGGACAATAAAACTATATATATGTGAGTCGTGGGATGAATAAATTTATGGAAATTGTCTGACTTTATAAAGAAAAATTTTTGATGTCGAAACGCAATTAATTTGGATGCCTGAGCTAGCTTAGGGATGGTATATTCAGGATTGGTTTTGGATAGGGGAGCTAGGAGGAATATTATGGATGCATTTGTTGTACTGACTAGAGAACAATATATTAAACTTACTGGAATTACACCACCGGAAAAACAAGCTTATCAAGAAGATGCTAAATATAACTTAAATAGTGATGATCGAAAATTTGTAGATAAATTAGACAAAATTATAAAATCTATAGTTAGGCAATATTGAGAAGATTATAAATGGAAAATTATAAAACTTATTCGTTGAATGTTTTCATCTGACAAGTATGATATTGCTAAAAAATCTATTTTTCATGAAATCCTTATAAGAGCCTATGTTGTTGATAAACTATAAAAAAAATCCTGAACTTAATCAAGATTTTTGTTGGATGATAATATATTTAATTATCTTATTTCGATTTGATATCCGGTTAATTGTGTAGCTAACTTGATGTTGGAAGCTCACTTTCATATTGCTTGTGCTTTTTGATCTTCATTAACAACGACGGTAGCTTTTTTGTCATTTATTTCGATACTTTCTATTTGTGCTGGTTTAAGACAATTTCTTATCATTTGGATTGGATCATCGGTTTTTTCGATATAATCTATTTTTTCTCAATCAAGTAGCGATAGTACTGTGTTTATTCTATCTCATCTGTGGCCTACCATTACTCATACTGGGTCTACTTTCTCTTCGTTGGATGATATTATAATTTTTGTCTTTCTACCGGCTATTCTAGCTATCTTATCTATTTTGATTACTCATTCTTCTAGTTCTGGTACTAATTTTCTTAGAATTGCTTCTATATAGTCTGTTGTAGACTGTGTTATATCAAGTACTATTCATCATTGGTCTTTTGATATTTGTTTTAATAGTACAAAAATCTCTTCGCCTGGTTCATAAATCCTGTGCGGTATTTGTCAGTCGGGGAGTAATACAACAGCTGATCATTCTATGTCCAAGATTACGCTATCTGCATGTACTCTAATTACCTTTGCTTTCAATAATTCTCACTGTTTGTTTTGGAATTTTTCAAAAAATCTCTCTCTTTCTATGTTTTTGAGATTCTGTTTTATTGTTTGAGCTGCTGCTTGAGCCGCTATCCTAGATAGTTCGAGCTTTTCTGGTGTGACATTTATAAGTAATTTTTCTCATATCTTTATATCTTCGCGGATCTTTTTTGCATCTGGTAGGGTTATCTGGATATCTCTATCTTCGACAATTTCTACAACTTCAAGCTCTTGGTAAATTGTCACGACACCATCATTTTCTATATTTACTATAATATCTGATTTTTTGTGTTCTGGAAAATCTTTCTTAAACCCTGATCTTATTCAAAGCTTGACAATTTCTAAAATCTGATATGGGTCGAATTTAAAATCTTCTACCAATTGCATAATCGCTGTTTGTATGCTCTTACCGTCTAACTTCATAGAATTTTTCTTTAAAAATAAAATTATGGCGTTGTATTTCTATTTATTTGTTGGTATTTTGCAATATAAAAATTGATTCATAAAAATGTGCTGTGATTTGGTTAAATGCTTGAATTTGTATCCAGAATTGTTATTTTCTTATTAGATTTTTTATTAATATTTATAAATTATGACTACGCGAAAAGATATTGCTGATATTACATTCCCTGACGTGAAAGAAACGATAGCTGATTTGAAAAAAAAGTTCCCCCCCAGAGAAAATCCCATTTGTACGCGTTTTGCTCCTAGCCCAACTGGATTTTTGCATATATGAGCACTTTTTACTGGGACCTTGGCTTCAAGATTTGCAGAACAAAATTGATGAACCTTTTTTCTTAGAATAGAAGATACAGATCAAAAAAGATTGACCGAATGATGAATAGACATTATCATACAATGATTCAAAAAATTCTGAATAAAAATAGATGAATGACCTATATGACCTGGTAATGCAGATGTGTGAAATTATTGACCATATATCCAATCAAAGAGAAAATATTTTTATGAGGTTTTTGTTAAAGAACTTATTTCAAAATGATTGGCATATCCTTGCTGGATGACTGAAGAAGAAATAAATCAAATCAGAGAAAATCAAACCAAATCAAAATTAGTCCCTTGAATTTATTGAAAGTACTCTGTCCGAAGAGATAAATCAATAGAAGAGATTGCTCAGAAATTAAAAGATACCAATGGAAAATATGAAGTAATCAGATTTAGGTCTCCTGGTGATTTAGCTAAGAAGATAATCTTTCATGATGAAATAAGATGAGACGTAAATATGATAGATAATTACAATGATGTGGTTTTGATTAAATGAGACTGATTGCCCACTTATCATATGGCTCATGTTGTTGATTATCATTTGATGAGAGTTTCTCACGTTATAAGAGCAGAAGAATGGCTTACTTCTGTGCCATTACATTTACAGCTATTTAAGGCCTGTGATTTGGGAGTTCCCAAATATTGTCATCCTGCTCAGATTTTGAAGATAGAAGATGGAAAGAAAAGAAAACTAAGTAAAAGAAAGGATCCTGAGGCTAATGTGGAGTTTTTCTTTGAAAAATGATATCCCATACAGTGAATTATAGAATATATAATGTGAATTATCTCTTCTGAATTTGAATGACGACAGCTAAACAACCCTGAAAAATCTTATAAAGATTTTGAAATAAAGCTAGATAAAATGAATCATGCTTGAGCTTTGTTTGACCTTGTGAAGCTTGATAGTGTGTCCAATAATTATATGTCTAGAATATCAACAGACCAGCTTTATGAAGAAACATTGGAGTGGGCAAAACAATATAATCCGAAATTAGCAGAACTTATGCAATCTGATGCTGAATATACAAAAGCCGCTATAAACATAGAAAGACATACAGAAAAAGATCCCAAAAGATTTACAACGTTTAGAGATGTCGAGAATCAGATTTTATTTTTTTATGATAGTGAACGAGAAACTCTATTCGAAACTAAACCAATATTGCCTGAAATATTTAATCAAGCTTTGATAAATAATTTTGTTAGCAAATATTCGAATATTTTAGATTTAAATATGTGAACGGAGGAGCGATTTAATCAATTGAAAGAAGTCTGAAAAAACTTCTGATTTGCTTGCAATAATGCTGAATTTAAACAGTGATGATATGTTTGAAAAATATGAGATTTGGCTATGTTTTTGAGGATAGTTCTTTGTTGTGCTAGTCAGACTCCAGACCTATTTTCTGTAATGAAAGTGATGGGGAAAGATAGAGTGATTAAAAGATTAACTTTGATTAAATGATAAATGGTGATAAAATATCCGAAATATAAAAAAAACTAGGGGGATACCTCTAGTTTAAGATTGGAGAGCACCAGAGTCGGTTTCATACAACCGATTTAAATACATTTTTTTTGTATTTCCTATAGATTGTATAATAAACTTCCGGTGCTCTCCTAATTCCATCTGATCTTTTGGGGTAAAAGATCTAGATAGTGTTTTAGGAGGAATACCTCCAACATGGTTACCTAGTAGGTGTAGTAGAACTACGATAAGTAACTATGTTAGTCTAATTATATTTCGTATAGTGTAATAATCAAATTATACATATTATTGACACCACAAAGATTTGACAAATTTTTTAAATAGTTTATAATATTAGAGGGAGCTATTTATTGTGGTAACGTAAGGTTATCATTACTCTATATCTTATGAAATATCTTATTCACATCTTAGTTATATCCGTTTATCTTCTATCTTTTAGTTTTGCTGAAGATACATTAAGATTTTCGGATTATATGAAAAATTTAAATACTTTATCTGTATATAGTAAAAAAATACCCAAAATATCTTTATTAAAGAAACTCATTCTGATTAAGGATGAAAAATGTGAATATCAAATTAGCTGAAATAATTATATTTTATCTCCAACATGTTTACTTAGAAAAGACTTTCCTGATGTGTCATATAAAACTATTATAGACCAGGTATGGCCGGATTTGTGATGATTTAATGAGGTTTACAATGATTCTAGTAAAAATTTTACCTATGAATCTACGACCCCCTTTTTCCAGTCATATAAATCCATTATGCCTAAGAGTGACAGGCAAAAATACCTATTGGCTAATTTGCAACAACAATGAAAGAAGATTTCAATCCCAATAAAATATATTTACTATGAAAAAGCTAAAGAGCTTTGATTTTTTGTAGTACGTAAGGATTTGAGTTTGCTAAAGCCTTGTACAAAACAAAATTATAAAGTAGCTCTAGCTAGCTTTGATAACTTTATATTAGCGGCGTGAAAAACAATAAATCTGAATGACCATGTTTCTTATTTGCCTTGATATTGTAAATGACGCTGACCTCAAGATTTGATGTTTTATTGAGGGACTTGTTGATTTGCTAGCCAGCTTTTTAGAGTCTCCCTTATTAACCCTGATATAGAGATATTAAAAAGATCCTGACATAGTGTATGGCTTACGGCTTACTATTCGGATTATATTTACTGAGATGATGCTGCCGTCTATCAGAATAGTAAACAATTTGAGATAAAAAATACATCGCCCCAAGAGATATATTTTAAGACTCTTGATAAGTGATCGTTCAATTATTTTGTCGCTGTAACCCCCCAAAAATCATCTAGATGAGTGAATGTCAATAAGGAACAGATATGAAAGTTATCGGCTAAAGTCGTTAAAGAAATATATGAAATAGAGTCTTGAGAACCAAAAAGTACTCAGACTTTTGATTCAAGATATGATAGTAAAAATGCCGCTGTTAGATAGCTGTTCTTAGTTAATTCTTTACATAGTATGTGTCGTAATATACTTTTTTACTTTCCGTACATTCTTTTATCATTCTTTCGTTTCTGTTAAGTGTTGATGTTCAGCTCTTGATTTCCAAAAATACTATATTTTTCAAGTCCCCAGAAGATAATCAGTTGAAGACTATATAATCTACTCATTTGCCTACAAATACCAAGTCCTTATAGTAATATGGGAAATTTGGTAGCAGTGGAGCAACTTTTTCATTTACATTCCCAAGCAAAACTGAACGAGATCTAGAAACTGCTTCTTGCCTTTGTCATTTGATCTTTGTCTGGAAATATATTTTTGATACAAGGTATCCGATTATCAGTCAGATTATTATTCATATAATTATTAGTGGTATGTTTTGCTGCATTTGGGATTGTAAAAAAAAGCTAAATTGTTAACTATACTCTATGGATTTATTCTATTAGAACAAGAAAAAATGATCCTGTCTTTTGATTTGCGTTATTATACTGATTTGCTTTCGTGACTCTAAATCTTTCGTTATAACTCAGATATTAGCTGATTGATTTTTAATTATTAATTATAAACTAGTAAAATGATAGATATTAAGAAAGTGCGTGAAGATGTGGCGGCTTACAAGCAGGTATGTAAGAATAAAAACAAGGACGTAGATGTGGATTTGATGCTTAGTCTAGATGATCAAAGGAGAGATCTTCAAAAGAGGCTTGATGATATGAAATTTCAACAAAAGGAATTTGCGGCAAAAAAAGATTTTGATTGAGCTAAAAAATTGAAATCTGAAATACAGAAACTAGAACTGGATTATGATAAAGTAGTAGAGGAGTTTAATAAACTTATTCTTACTATGCCAAACTTTTATCATCCAGATACTCCAATAGGAGAAAGTGAAGAGAAAAATGTTGTTATAAAAGTTTGTTGAGATATTCCTAAATTTGATTTTGACCCCAAAGATCACGAAGAATTGGGCAAACTTTGGGACATCATAGATAAAGAAACGGGGGCTAAGGTTTCTTGAACAAGATTTACGTATATTAAATGAGATTTGGTACTATTGCAACTAGCAATAATGACTTTTGCTTTTAGAATATTGTGAGATAGGAAAGTGATACAGAAAATAATCAAAGAAAAGAAATTAAAGATTCAAGATACTCCCTATGTCCCACTCCTTCCGCCAGTGATTATGAAAATGGAAGTAATGGAAAAAATGTGAAGATTGCACCCTATGGATGAGAGATATTGTCTACATGATGATAAACAGGTTTTGGTATGAAGCGCTGAACACACTATGTGATCAATGTATATGGATAAAATGTTTGATGAGAGTGACTTGCCTGTCCGTATGGTGGGCTATTCTACTGCTTTTAGGAGAGAGGCTTGAACCTATGGAAAAGATGTTAGATGAATAATCAGAGTTCATCAATTTGATAAAATGGAAATCGAAACATTTAGTACCCCAGAGACTTGAGAACAGGAACAGGAACTTATAGTTTGACTGCAAGAATATATGATGGGACTTTTGAAATTGCCTTATCGCTTGATTGAAGGCTGTACTTGAGATATGTGAGACATTGATTATAGACACATAGATGTGGATACTTATATGGCAGGGCAAGGCAGTTATAGAGAAACACATACATCTGATTTCGTGACTGACTTCCAATCTCGCAGACTAAATACTAGATTTAAGAAAAATAATTGAGAAAAGGAGTTTGTTTATATGAATGATGCTACGGCTTTTGCTATGTGAAGAACTATGATTGCTATAATTGAAAATAACCAACAAAAAGATTGAACAATCAAGATCCCAGATGTATTGGTTCCCTATATGGGCAAAGAATATATAGGTAAATAGCCAAAATTTAATAAAAAAAACAAACTTTGTGAAAATATAGAAAATGGGGCAGTAAGCCTCATTTTTGTATATAAAATTTGTTTTGTGATTTTTTGCTTTTTAGAGATAAATTAGTTATAATTAGTTTGTGCTAATTTATATGAGTTAAAGCTTTTAGATAATGACGGAAACAGCTCAATTTAGAGAAAAGTTAAATCAGGCAGTTTTACAATCGGATGTTGTAAAGATTTTTGATAATCTTTTAACTATTGCGGTTGAAGATTGAGCATCAGATATTCATATAGAGCCATTGGAAAATTATTCTAGAATAAGACTCAGAGTGGATTGAGTTTTGGAAGAACTGATTCAATATCCTAAACATCTTCACGAAAGTATTATATCAAAATTTAAAATCGAATCTGGTCAGATGAGACCCGATGAAAAGAGGCTTCCCCAAGATGCTAGAGTTTCAAATGTTACTCAAACAAACAAGGAAATAGATTTGCGTGCAAATACCTTGCCTACGGTTTGGTGAGAGAAATTGGTAATGCGTATCGTGGATAAATCAAAAGATATCCCCCCACTTTCAGAGTTAGGTATAGAAGGTAGTAATCAACAAATTCTTGAAACTTATTTGAAATATCCAAACTGAATTATCTTGAATACTTGACCTACATGATCCGGTAAAACAACCACTCTTTACGCCTGTCTTACTGAAGTAAATACGCCAGAAGTTAATATTATTACATATGAAGATCCAGTAGAAAATAAAATGTCCTGACTTAATCAGGCTCAGATAAGAGCGGATATATGATTTACATTTGCCAGTTGACTTAGAGGCTGACTCAGGCAAGACCCTGACATTATGATGGTATGAGAAATCCGTGATAATGAAACTTTGGATATGGCTATGGAGTCTGCGATGACCTGACATCTTGTATTCTCGACTGTTCATACAAACTCTGCGGTTGAAACCATCACGAGAGTCCTAAACTTATGAGCTAAGGCTTATATGATTGTTGGTACTTTTAATTTGGTTATTGCTCAGAGGCTTTGTAGAGCAAATTGTAAGCGTTGTAAGGCTAGAGTGTCTATAAAATGAGATAAAAGACTAGAATATGTAAAAGAATCTTTTCGTAATTTTGATGAGAGTGCTTTAAAAAAAGAAATTATAAGTAGGGGGATTTCCCAGGAGCAATGGAACGATTTCATAAATGAATGATATATCCATATGGGGACTTGAAAAGACCCTGAAACATGAGAAACATGCTCTGTCTGTTGATGAAGTGGTTACAAGTGAAGACTTGGAATATTTGAAATGATGCCTTATAACGATGAGATAAAGACGATGTTGTTGGAATGAAAGCAAGCGTTTGAAATAGAAAAGGCCGCATTAAAGAGTGGTATGATAAACCTTGAAAGAGATGGTGTGTTTAAGGTTATAAAATGACTTCTCAGCATGGATCAGGTTTTCAAATTTGTAAAATGAAAATCTTTTTAATTTGTAATTTGATAATAAATGTCTCAAAAAATATTGAAGTGATGAATGCTAGAGAAGCTTATGATAAAGTTTTCTGCTCCCTGACTGAACCATAAGACTAATTTTTTTAGATTAATGGCTATTTCTCAGAATGCGTGACTATGAATCAGAGATTGCCTTTTGTCAATTAAACAGTCTGAGGACCATAGATGATTGCGTATGATAATAGATGATTTAATAGAGCAGATGACACAATGAGAAAACCTTGCATCAGCAATGGAAAATCATGATTATTTTTTCTGATATTCTGAAATAGAGCTTGTGAGATCAGCTCAATTAACTGGGAATTTACCAGAAGTACTATCTCAAATCGCTGATGAACTTGAAAATACCCAGAGCATAAGACAGAGCATAAAGAAGGCTCTGACTTACCCTATTATTTTGATTCTATTCTCTATAGCGGCGGTTATAGTCTTACTTGTGTTTGTTATGCCGAGTATAGTGTCTATGTTCCCACAGCCAGACCAACTTCCTTATATAACAAGACTGATGCTTGGGCTATCTGATTTTCTAAAGAAAACTCGAGTTTTCCTTATAATGCTTATTTTTGGATGAGTTATTGGTATCCAATTTATGTATAAATATTTCTTGCCATTTAAGATATTTATTGATACGATGCTTTTGAAAATCCCTGTTGTGAAATGAGTGGTTAAAACATTTTATATGTACAGATTTTGTTCTTCTTTGGCTCAATTTTATCAGGCTTGAGTCAATCCAGTAATATCACTAAAACTAATGTCCAGAATATTAACAAATTTTCAATATAAGAAAAAAATGCTTGAAATAAAAGATGATATTTCTGCTGGATTTAGCTTCTATGATTCTATGGAATGATCAAGTCTTTTTGATCCTATACTTGTGCAAATAGTAAATGTTTGAGAAAATACTTGAAGTATCGGTGAATCTATGAAGAAAATTTCTGTGTTTTATGATACGTTATTAAAATCTAGAATAGCTATTTTGATGTCTGCTTTGGAACCAATCTTAATGGCATTTGTTGCTGTTATAATATGATGAATCGTGTGATCAATATTTTTGCCTATGGCAGAACTTGTTAATGTTGTACAATAATATTTAGATCTGTATTTGATTTTATGTTTAAGTCCTATATTAAAACCGCACTATTTCTTTTGTTTATACCATTATTATTTTTGGGATCAAATTTTCTTTCTGCTAATTATATTTTGGGGAATGAAAATATATCGCTTTTTTTGATATGATTACATAGAGGAGTTGCTAGTAATAGTTTTGATAATACCAATAATGTCCAACAAGATTGAGTACTTTATCTATTGAAAAGTATAAAGACCCACGCATCTGTAAGTATTATTTCCATGTTGGAATTTAGCGCAATGAAAGAAGTTACGCTAGATAAATATCTTAATGATACTGATCAATTGCTAACTAATGTTTGATTTTCCATGAGTGCTTTGAGGCAAGATATTTGATTGCTGGAGTCCGACATGAATGATTGCTTGGATGAAAAGGATCTATATGACAGGCAGTTTTTTGAATCAATAGCATTATATGACCAGGAATATATGGATGAGTCATTACAAAAATCAATTAATGCTCAAAAATGTGCCTGAGAAAATAGGATAAAAATGAATGCCAAGACGGTTTTATTTGATCAATTAAGTTATTATTATGATTTTGTAAAAATCAAATATGATTACGTACAATCACAAAAAAATCTGATAATAAGGAACTTTGATTTTATAAAAAATGGGCTGCTTGATGAGCTAGTGACTACAAAAGAAGTCTTAAACACACTGGGTAATTAATTTTATACCTTGTTTTTTTAAAAATAATCTTTAGATTATTTTTTGTTTTATAATAAAAAAAATAATGATAGCTTTTTCTGTGTGACCCATAGATATTTATCGGTATTGAGTTTTCTATGTGGTTGCTTTTATGTCTGCCTATATATTTTTCTACTTATTGGCAAAAAGAAAGGTCTTTATGAATTATCCTAAAATCCACTTGCTACTTGATAAGCATACAGACGATCTTATTTTGTATTGTGTATTGTGAGTTCTTTTATGAGGCAGGCTATGACATATATTAATATATGATTTGTGGTATTATTTTGATTCTCCTAGAGAAATGTTACAGTTTCGAAAATGAGGGATGTCTTTTATTGGCGGGATGGTTTGAGTCTCAGTCTCAATGATTATATTTGCTAGAAAAAGGAAACTAAAAAAATCTGAATTGCTTCGGCTTCTTGACCTGATATTGACGATAACTCCTTTGGGTATTATGTTTGGTAGGATTTGAAACTTTTTAAACCAAGAGTTGTACGGTATCTTAGTCCCGTATGATTTTCGATGATTAAGCAATCGGATTATAAGTTTATTTCAGAAATTGCATATATTCCATGTTTATGACAATGTAGATAGCTTCCTTAGGATAAATACAAATCTTTTGGCTGGTTTCTTTGAGTGATTTTTGTTGTTTGTCTTTACCTCTATCATTTTGTTAAAGTTTATAAGAAAGTGAATATATAGAATAGGATATATTACTTGATTTTTTCTTGTGCGATATAGTATTGCTAGATTTTTTCTTGAATATTTAAGAATGGATAGCCAATCAGAATTCATCCTATATTTAACCAAAAGTCAGCGGTTTTTTATATGTTTCTTTTTTCTGTGATTATATTTCCTTTTGAGGAATCCTCAGAAAGTTTCTATCAGATAAAGTAACTATACCTTTTGATTATGTTCTTTATCTTTTCAGTTATCTCTGGGTCTACTCACTGGGCTAACTTATAGAGTCTATTGATGCTACTGTGATGTTTTGATGTTTTGACGATTTGTTCCCGTACTTTTGTATCTAGGGAATTTTTGTTTTTCCTTAATATTTTTTTTATAAATTCATCGGCATATCACTTATTTATTACAGATGGGTTATAAAGACTTTCTAAGATTGCAAGTTCGGTGTTTGCTATAGGGAATACATTATTTTTTATGTATATCTTCCTTGTCATTTTGTAAAAAACCGAAAATAGCTTTTTTGTGTCTGAGGAATACGATTTAAATAGTATTTGTTTGTCAAACATTACTGTTTCTGTGCATTGTTTTTGTGAGTTTACTATAAGTATTTCTTCTGGTATATCATAGGAGGAATGATTTAACTCTAAGGCCTTGATTCATCATATATATCGTTTTCATACTACAAATTCATTACAATGTTTTTTTAAAATATTCCGATAATAAGTTTCTAGTAGCTGTTGGTTGGTGTATTGCTTTTCTGGATCTTTTACGAGTAGTATATCTTTTTTTAAACTTTGAAGGTATTCCCTATTCTTCAGGTAATAAATTATCTTATATAGCTTCTTTTCTGAGTAGTCTGTGTCCAATATTTTTCTTCAGATAGCTTTGATTTTTTCTATTTCTATTAGCTTATTTTTATGTTTTAATAAGTTTTTTACAATAATGTCGAAATGTTTAT
>CAJAPL010000053.1 GCA_903943625.1 uncultured bacterium | reverse complement strand
TGTACTTAATTAGAAGAAGATTTAAGACATCTTCCTTTCGGTGATACTACTGTTATTGGAGAACATGGGTAATTAAATAAAAATAATGTTTTTTAAAAAAAATTTTATTTACACATTTTTTATTATAAAATAAAAAAAAGATATTAGTCATAATACCAAGATCCAGAATTTAAAACCAGAAAAATTATTGTTCTCTATACTAGAGGTCAAATTTCTAAGAAATACTATTATATATGTGTCATAAAGAGCAAAAATGATACTAATAGAGACAGTCAATATATATTTCTTTGGAGTTGCTAATACTGGCTCTAAAAGTCTTTTTGTTAGCTTCCAACCGTCAGATTTTTTATTTTTCATAAAAATTTATTTGGACTAAAATTTCAGAAAAATTACTTATTTTTATTGGCAAATATTTTATCTTTTTTTTGGTTTATAAGTACTAGGAAGTCCATGTCTTCTGGGTCTCGAGATTTGCCAAAATTAGATAATGAATCTGAATGGTGAAACGGCATTATATAGTTATTATTATATTTACCATATTCATTATTGAGGATCTCTATGAAATGTCAGTTCTTGACTATGGGGGATATAAGGATCATATCGCTTCACATAAATCAATTTTCTTTGAGCCACTTACAAAATGTCTGTGAATAAAATTCTATTGTTTCGCTTACTAGTGATTTTGCAAGTGGGTTGGACTCTATCTCTTCGTAATCTTTGTATCGATAATGAGATATTCAATTATCTTTGTACATCTGTCTGAGGGATCACATTCATAGATTTATAAAATCTACTTTAGAGTAAAATCATTGGCTGATTTTGATTACCTTACAATAATTTTCGTTTATATACAATAATACAAAGTCTTCCTTTTTAAGTGTATTCCTAAGAAACAACGTGGTATAAAATGATTGTGGCATGATAGCAACATGTCTATTCTCTAGTACATTACCATATACTCTATTGATTGTATTGAGAGAAACTTTCTGGATGTAAATTATGTAAAGTCTAAAAAATACATCTCCTTTTTCTCATATAAGAAATTTTTTGGAATCTCAATCTACATATATTGTATCCATGTAAGTTGAGATTATTTCGTCGGTAATTTCTCTTTGTTGTTTGATCAGATTTATTTTGGAATCTATAATTTCTTGGACGTCTTTTAATGTAATTTTTTCTTTAAATTCTTGAAAAATATCAAACCTAAAAAAAGAAAATCTGCTTTCATCTAGCATAAATATATGATCATATTTGGGGTATTCACTTGATTTTTCAACCGCCTGAAAAAGATTGAGATGCATGGTATAGTGCTGTATCTCTTCTTCATTATAGATTTTGTATACACGAAATCTAGGATAATTATCTGATAGATATTCGTATCGGATATGAAACATTTCAAGGAAGGTATTAAAAAATTAACTAATTGTTGGTCAACGGACTACAAATTATTAACTAATAACTATGGATTAGTTTACAAGATTGCTTTATACTTCTAGGTTGCTTGAATGTTTTTTGATGTATTTAATTTTTTATTTAGTCTTTTTAATAACTCTTTTGATTGTCCTTACTGGTTTTTTAACCGCTGTCTTTGCTATGATTGGCGCAGATTTTGTAGATCAGGTAAGTTTCCTATAAACATCAGCTGTGGCTATCTGACAAGCTGGGATAGCTCGTAAAAGTCCTATAAAAGCCAATATCATACCAAACATTAACAATACAAATTTTGCCATAGAAAATCAGATTAATTCTCGTAGATGTCATTTTGTAATATCTCGAGATTGTCGCAAAGCTTTGTGTCCCCGAGCTTTTTTATCTATCACGATATATATGAAAAATTGGATTCTGATTGCAAATATAATTACAAATATAGTAGCTATCAATCATAGGATACCAGCCAAGACCATAAGGAAAATCATTCCAGATCAGAAAGCAAATATAAGTCATGGGATAATAAATAGGATGACAATAACCAAAGCATAAAGAATAACTGTCCATAAAAGCTTGAAAAATAGTTTTGGCATTTTGTTCCAAAAATCTATGTATAGAGCAGATCATTTTGTTGCTACCTGTAGGTTAATGTTTTTCCATCAGATATTTGTAAAGATTCATATTATCACGCTGACTACATTGATGATTATATTAGGTCGCATTCATAGCATATCTGTAGCAACTGTCCCCCAAATCAGCCAAATCAAAAAGTAAAATATTCCTTGAATAACAAAAATAGTTAGCATAATAAGTAGCATAAACCGGAAGTTTTTTTTGGCCAAACTCCAACCATTTTTGATAACAGAATCTATTAAAAATTGCATTATATTTTATTAAAAATTAAAAGACTGATTTCTAAAAATTTAAAATCTAAGTTCTAATAATTACTTTTTCTTGCTTGGCTTTTTGATAGATTTGCTTCAAGTTTTTTTTGGCTTGGAGGTTTTTTTTGGAGCCTTGGACGTTTCTGTTTTTTTTGTGGGTTTGGTAGATGGTTTGGGTGGAATCTTAGTAGAAATTATAGCCATACAATCATCTAAAGTAAGATCTGATGCATCTTTTCATCATTTTGGTATTCTATAATTATTGGAATCATATTTTATATATGGCCCGTAGAATCAGTTTAAGACTTCAATATTTTTACCATCATGTGAGAAAACATTTATATTTTTTTTCTCATCTGCTATTAATTTTTTATCGATAAGCTCTTTGGCAAATTCAAGTCAGATTGTAAAAGCGTCTAGTCAACAATCTTTGGGGATAGAAACAAATGTACTCGCAAATTTCACATAGGGACCAAATCTACCTACTCATGCAGTAACGTTTTCTCATTTATAAGATCATATAGCTCTAGGTAAAGTGAATGCTTGTAAAGCATCTTTGAGAGTAATAGTTTCTATCGTTTTGCCTGCTGGCATAGGAGCAAATTTCGGCTTAGTTTCTTCTGTACTTTCTCATATCTGGAGCATAGGTCAAAATCTACCTATTCTTGCTATTATTTTTTTTCAACTTTGCGGATCTATTCAGATTTCTTTATCCGAAATCACTCTTTCTGTTTTTGCTGTTTGGGATATTTGATCATGGAATGGTCAATAAAAATCTCATATCATTTTTGATCGTTGAAGTTTGCCTTCTGCTATGTGGTCAAATTCGCCCTCAACATCTGCAGTGAAATTGTAGTCCATAATATTTGCAAAATATTGCATTAGAAAATCTGTAACTACCATTCAAATATCAGTTGGGAAAAGTTTATTTTTCTCTGCTCAAGTATTTTGTTCTTTTGTTGTAGAAGTTATCTTGGAGGCCTGTAAAATAAATTCTATATATTTTCTCTTTTCTCATAGTCTATCTTCTTTGACTACATATCC
>CAJAPL010000052.1 GCA_903943625.1 uncultured bacterium | reverse complement strand
TTCACAATATAGTCTATATTATATGTTTAGGATGACATTTGCTTTGGATAATAACAAGGTTATAGACGTAGATATCCCAGAAATATCATGAGAAAGACCAGAATTATATATCCTCTCAAATGATTGAGTAAATAAAGTTAAATTGTACGAATTCATAGATAACATAAAGAATACAAATACTGTCCCCAAGCCTCAATAATCACATTGTCATTCTGAACGAAGTGAAGAATCCAGGTTATTGCAATTCCGGCCTAACCCTATTGCCGCCTGAATCTTAGTTAGATACAAAAGTTCCCTCAATAGGGGATTTTTTTCAATAAAAATTTTACTCCATCTTGCAAACAGCCATAAAATCTATAATTTTAAATCTGTTCCGATAGATTGGAATAAAATTTAAATACAAATTTTTCATAAATGAAGAAAATATCCTGACTAGAACTTAAAAATAAATGGAATGAATTCCGATTATCCAAAAATCATAAATATCTTCCTGAGGCGTCACTTGTCTGATGAAAAGAAAGTACGGCTATGTTCAATATTGCTTGAATGCAACAAATCATTCCCTATCTGAGTGGAAAAGAACATCATCTTGGAACCAGACTTTTCAATATCCAGAAATGTATTCGTACCGTAGATATAGATGAAGTAGGCGACGCTAGTCATCTAACATTTTTTGAAATGATGTGAAATCGATCCTTATGAGATTATTTCAAAAAGGATTCTATAGACTGGAGTCGAGAATTCCTCGTTGATGTTTTATGATTTGATCCCAAAAAATTAGCAGCTACGGTTTTTGAGTGAAACCAAGAAGTCTCTAAAGATAATGAAACAATCTGATATCGAAAAAAAGTATGACTATCTGATGACAAAATTTGTGCTATGTCAGCAAAAGATAATCGACGAAGTCCAGGTCCAGTTTGACCTTGCTGACCTTGTTCTGAAATATATTATCGAGTAGGTAAGGCGAAATATCCTCCAAAAGATTCAAATCCCAAGACAGACGAGAACAATCGGTTAGAAGTTTGGAATAATGTTTTTATGGAATATTATCGTGATGAAAAATGAGTCTTGACTAAACTCGCAAAGCAAAACGTAGATACATGAATGTGATTTGAAAGGATGTGTAAGGTCTTGCAAGGTAAGGAATCTGTATACGATACCGACGTCTTTGACTACATTTTAAAAGAGATAGAGAAATCTCTAAAACAAAAATATACTTCAAATGAAAAAAGATTCAGAATAGTCGCTGATCATACTAGGACAGCATTCTTTATGATAAAGGACGGCATCAATCCATCTAACGAAGGTAGGTGATACGTACTTAGAAGACTCATCAGGAGAATGTATTACAATTTAATATCTTTAAAAAAATTATCAGAATCTGATCTTAAAATTCTTTTTACAAATATTTTTTCCAGTATATCATCTAATTTTGATTTGAAGATAGACATTCAGAACATAGTTGAAACTATTCACAAAGAATGTATCCAGTTTCAAAAAACTATTGATAACTGACAAAAAATGCTAAACGAAATTTTGGGAAAAAATGCAAAGACAAAATTGATACTTTGAAAAGATGCTTTTATGCTTTATGATACTTTTGGCTTCCCTTTGGAGCTCACAAGAGAGATAGCCAAAGAGAATTGATTTCAGATTGATGAAGATGCCTTTCAACAAGAGATGCAAATCCAACAAGACAGATCACGTAAATGATCGAAAGATAAATTTACGATAGATGTTGATCGAGGGAAATATGTCGTGGGATTTCCCGCTACAAAATTTTTATGATATGATGATCTCAGCTTAGGTAAATCCAAATTACTAAAGGACTTCAATGTAAATTGACAAAGGATTTTAATTTTTGATTCCAGCCCTTTTTATGCAGAAAGTTGATGACAAAGTGGAGATAGTTGAACTATAATTTTGGACTCTTGAGAAAAATTAGAAGTATTGGATGTCAAAAAATACGAATGAGTATTTTTACACTTCGCTAGATAACTATGTTTTTAAAATAACTTTATTCTCTTATTTACTATCATGGCAGAAACATATTCCGATCAAGAGAAAAAAGAAAAAAAGGACAAAAAGAAGCAGCAAGAAAAAAGGGATTCAAAAGAATATTCTAAGCGTCTAGAAAAAAATAAACTAAAATTAGATTTGCAACAACTAAAAGAGCTTGTAGAACAATGAATTGTAGATAAGCAACTTTTTGAATCGATAAAAAAGGATAATCAGATTTCTCCAGAAGAATTTCAAGAAGTAATTAATGATGTAGACATCAAGGCTCTTTTTGAGAAACTTGATGAGATAGAAAAGTTTGAAGATATAGATAATATCTTGCCGCCAAATACAAGAGTTTCCAAACAAGAGTATCTGGCTGCATTACATGATCCTACACAAAGAGATCAAGTAATGGCAAAATTTAATGCATCTTTAAATATAATTTTTACAAATTACAAGTGATCTATCTCTAAAAGAAATATGTTCTCAAGATATGTCGGCTTATTAAATGAAAGTTTAATCCCCCTACAAGAAAATATTATTGATCTCAAAAACTCTTTAAGTTCTTAATACCACAAAATGTTTTGGGCAATTGTAAGCAACGTATTATCTAGCATAGACACAGTCTATTACAAAAAATCTTTGGGGCTGGCTACCTTATCAAACCTGCTTTTTTCTTGGTTATGAGAATTTTCTTGACTCTTAATCTCGGTTTTTCTCGTTCTTATTTTGTGATTTGATCAGTCCCAGTTATCTTGGAATACAGTATTGGGGATAGCTCTTATCATATGAATAGTTACAAGTGCTGGTTATTTTGATCAAGCTCTATATAGAAAAGAAAAAGTCTCTGATTTATTGCCATATGAAAACTTAAATAGCATATTCGTAATTATAATATGATTTTTAATATTTAGAGACGCCTCCGTAATATCATTTGTTGTAAGTATAATAGCGTTTATTGTGACTATTTTATTTTCTATAAATTTCAAAAAACTAACCTTACCTAGAAGCATTAGATTTATATTGATTGTGGAAATCCTATATACGGCTGAAACTTTACTTACATGACGATTGCTAAAGAATGTCCCTGATAAAGAATTTTATGTAATATACGAGGTCATCGTAATATTTATATTATTCTTGCCAATATTATTTAAATGAATCCTATCTCAGTTAAAACACATAAAACCTAGATTCTATTGATATCGTTTTGGCTGATCAATGGCCTGAAACATATCGTTCCTACTATACCTATTTATGGTAGGAGAGTTTGGTATAGTTATGTCCATCCTATTCTCTTTTATATGAACGTGAATTACATTATTGTTTGGGTATCTGTTTCTAAAAGAAACGCCATCCAAAAAAGATATTTGGATGACTATTATCATAGC
>CAJAPL010000051.1 GCA_903943625.1 uncultured bacterium | reverse complement strand
TGTTAACTAATGTTTTTGGGTTTTATTTATTTTAAAATTTTCAGAGATGAAAATGAGGCTTTTTGCTAATTTAAAATTTTGATTTTTAATTTGAATTTTATCATTATCCTTTTGAACTCTATTTGCTCAGTATTACTATTATGATTCGTGAGCAAATAATTATCAACAGGGATGCAGTGAAACATTAAATGTAAGGATAAATAGCCAATGAAAATCAATAAGATGATGACGTTTTCATTTGATTCTGGATCCAACTAGCTTTAGTTATTCCACTTCTTCCAATCCAGATACTTTGAGAACGGATTTATTTAACGCGAGTTCAGAGACTTTCTCGGCTCGATCTGCTGCTTGATCTCCTTCTCGGTCAAGTTGAGGGACTACTATACTTCAAATAGATCGTACACATACAATCACTGATTATAATTGAACTACTTGATTATACTGAACTATAAAATTTATCCCATTATACAATGTATCTACTTTTTATTGATCATTTGGCATGGAATATGTTTCTTGATCTGTTACTATTGAGACAACTCTAAGTCGTACTTGATGAATAGAGTTGATAGATCCAGGACAACAGACTCCTCGTCTTACATGAACTTATCAGATTTTACAAGAACCATGTTCTGTAGATAATAATGCCCCAAGTATATCTGTTTCTACGCCTATAAACTGATCTGATAAACAAGATAGATTAAGTTGAATTTCATTATCTCTAACAGAAGCTGTTTGATCAAACTGACAACCGAATGTCCCATATATACGATCATGATGAACTTGGACATGAAATCCAGGATGGTTAAGAAGTAATCAATATTGAATAGATTTAAATACTTTTAATCTGGTTATTAGTTGAAACTGAAATATAAGAACATTCGTTTCATGAAGTTTGTGATTGACTATTGTGTGAAGTTGAAAGACATGGCAAGACCTTGTTTATAGTTATGGTATTACAATAGATCAAGCTCAGCTTTTTGATTATTGAATAGAGAAAACTGGTGTTATAACGACTATTGTTTCTGATCGTAAATGAAATCCCGCGAATCAGAATGTAGTTACATTTAATAGGCCTGTATGACCCACATTGTTATGAACCCCAAGTCCTGTTAATGGTGCTATATTTGTAAATTTATCAGCTCCAGTAACTCTGGGTATACATGACAATCGAGCCTGAGTTGATAGTGGATCTATAAGAATAACTTTGTCATGAATTAATTGAACTAATTATTGACCATATGTATTTAGCGGTAGTAACTTGAATTTATCATGAGTAGCCTCGGCAGCGCTGCAGCCAGATTATAACATAAATATTTCTGGTCATATTGCTTTCCCTACATCATGAACGATAAGAGTAATTGTATATGCAGAAGATATGGAAAATAATGTAGACACCATATCAGACTATTCCTTTTCTACTAGACCAGCTTGTAGTGTACTTCAATGTTGTGATAATATATATATTCAAATCTGAACATGAACTCCTGTATTGTATTCATATGCGGATTTGTATGTAAATTATGCTTCTTGATTTATGCCCACATTTAGCTGAACAAACTCTACTTGATATCTAGATTGTAGAGAAACTTATTATTGAATATCTGTTTATTCTGGTGATTGAAATACTTGAACTTTTCTTGACCAATTTACCTGAACTCAAATCGTATTTTCTTGAACTAATATAAAAGCTATATTGACTTGATCATCATGAAATGTTGTATTACTTATAAGGATATGAAATTTTGTTATAAAGGTTTACCCTAGCAATCGTTCCGTTCCCGATCTTTCTAATCTATGAGAAATAAAATTTTATAATCAATCTCTAGTACTTGTATATTCAGGAGATATTTCAACTAATGTATGAGGTACGTGAAATATTATATATGAGGTTCCGCCATGAATATATTATGCTGTATATAAATGACAGTCGCATTTATCATCTTATATAAGTGGACTTGTTGTTGTCCAAAATAGTGGTTTGATAATGCTAGATTTCACAACGTGAGAGAATTTATATTGAACTCAAAAATTAAATATGACACAAGATGATTGATATGGATACCAGACTGCATGAGATTTGAAAAGTGTTGAATGAGTCTATGACTACATGGTCAATGGAAACGACATAGCGATAATAGTAGCTAATTGATTGACAGATACTTGAATACCAACTTTAGACCCCAAGAATCTCAATGGAGATACCGCGATAAATGCTTCAGATATAGCCGTTATATGAGTTAATTTTCAATTAAAAGATCTAGCTTTTTATGCTGATGTGTGATTCCAGCCGTTCCTTAATTGGTAGAGAATTTTATTTACTTTTTGATTTTTAAAATGATTTTTAAAGCTAAAAGATTTGTCTTGGTTTTACTTGCTATCGTTTGATGACTGTTTTTTCTATCAGATGTTTTTGCTGCAAATCCAAGTTTTGAAGTTAATCCATGATCATGAACAAATCTCAAACTACATTGTAGATATCTATTCAATGTAAAATTGAATGCATGATGACAAAGCTACAACTGATTTGATCATGTA
>CAJAPL010000050.1 GCA_903943625.1 uncultured bacterium | reverse complement strand
GCACCAAAAGCCTCTATTTGCGCTACAATATTTTTAAAATCCTGTAAACATAACTGGTAAAATATTGGCTTACTAACATCATCAAGTCATAGCATTTGAGATTCAGCCATAGATGATGCATTGCATTTTTCTGTTCTATCCGACATTGATCGTCACTCACCCTTTTTGTAACGGATACATTTTAGCTTGTCAAAACCATTACTTCCATAGTAGAATAATTTTTCTTCTTTATCTGAGACATATTCTTGGCGATTCATCTTGTTTATCTGTTCTAAGTCCCGGAAATTTTTTTCTGATAGAACTCTTTTACCAGCTACTGCATAAAGCCTGGTTTGAAGCTCTGAAAAATCCTCAGTAGAATCTGGTGCTTGTGGTTCAACTGTCTTAATTGCAGCTTCTATAGCTGTATAATCTTTTAGCTTTTCAAATTGCGCTGGTGTATCATCTTCCAATTTATTTTCTAATCAATCTGGGAGTTTGACTTGTAGTTTATCAAAATCTATAGGATCGAGCTTGATACTATCAAGTAATGTTTTGTCAAATGTGACTTTCGCACTCTCTAAGGTAGACTGTAGTCTAGCATTTCTGAGAGCTGCGATAAGTATTTTGAATTTTTCTGGATCTTTATTTAGTTTTTCAAAAACATTATCTATTATATTATCCATCTCCCCTAAAAATTGATCTGCTGTTGCTTGCATATCACTAATTATACTATCTGCGTTTTGGTCAATAGTATTTAGACTTTCCACCAAAGATGTTTGGATTACTTTTGTAATATCAACTCAAGCTGTTTGAGCTTGGTGTATTTCTTCTTTCAACGTTGCTTTAGTTAATTCTTGAGAAATTTTGATTGTAGCGTCTGTCATAATATTATGAAATTTAATAAAATTTAAGCTATATTTTTCAGAGAATCAGATATTTTCTTATTCAGAATTTTAACTTTTTTACGATAATTTTGAGTAAATTTTTTGTGTTCTTGGTGAATATCACGAATATCTTGCATATAGGCGTCGTCCTGGGTTTCTTTAAATTTAACAAGCAAGGTCTGGGCTTTTTGGATATATTCACGGGACTGATTGCTATATTCTGATCTCACGTCAATAATAGCTCTAACTAACCCTTCCAATGATTGATATGTAGTGTCCATGATATAAAATAAATCTAATTAAAATAAGCCTATATATATTATACACTATTTACATGTTTTGTCAAATATTGCCATAAAATATTTTTATTTGACTCCACAGGGATAATCGCTATATTTTAAATGTAAATAAAAATCTGACATACCAGTCTAATCAGGCTTGCCTGACGACAGTTAGGTTTTTTTTCTTTTAAGAATTGCTCAATAATATGACAGACAACGAAATACAGCAGATACAGAATATAATTACCAATCTAGAGGAGAAGAAAGGTCATATTCCATACTTTAGTGAACTCGAAAATCATGAAGCGTTTTGACCGATATTTAAATCTCTAAGTGATGAGGAAAAGGCTAAAGTAAAAAAAATTATCGATGAATACATAGTATCCAAAATAGAGTCCATGAAAACCAAATGATGAGTATTATTCAAAAGGTTCTGGGAGGTTAATCCAGAATTATTTTGGCAGTTTAGAGATCTAAATGAAAAAGAGGAAAATATAGAAAAACCAGAATTTCATGAAACTGGTAAAAAAATAGAACAAGAAATGTTTAAGCTTGAAGGGATATTGACTGAAAGAATGTTTAAACAAGAGAAGTGACTTGATAAGGTCGTATGATCTTTTTATAATATTGTATATAGTTTTTTTCCTAAGTATGGGAGAATAGAGTAATTTAATGGGATAGCAGTATTGTTTGCTAACTAAATTTTGTGGTATTAAAAAATTAGGCGGATATTTTTGTGGTTAACTTTTCGAAAATTTCTAAAGCAGCTTGAATCTCTTTTGCAG
>CAJAPL010000049.1 GCA_903943625.1 uncultured bacterium | reverse complement strand
ATGAAAAGATTGAGTGACTTTTTCAGCATATAACAATATAAATTCATGAGATAAAAAGTTTTCTCAAGATGAAATCAAAAACTGATTCTCAAACACAGAAATTATCAATCGATGAAATTATGATTGATCATGAGAACCTATAAATCTTAGTTTTAAAGATTATTTCGACAAATTTGTTTATGATGTTGATTTTGTCAGTGCCCCAGAGAAAGTTGTGAATAAAATTATTCAAAGATGAAATATTATAAACAATATCCAATTTTTCTATCCTGATTCACAGACAATAGAATATTATTTCTCATGATTTGATGCCAAATATCAGTGAATGGATCGAAAAAGCTTAACATTGATTCTCAGGGAAACATGAAACAATCGATACCTTATAGGGATATCTCACTGACAATGGACTATTTAAAAACAAAAATAAATATGCTAGATTTTTTCAAAAAAGTTTTTCAAAAAGATCAAAATTACAATTTAGTTATATCCTGATGATGAACTAAATGATTTTACGCACTAGGGATTTTAAAATGATTAGAGTCTCTGGGGTTGAAAGAAAAAATAAAAGTAGTCTATTGAGTCAGTATATGAGCGATGATAGGTGCTTATCGGTGTAATTGATACTCGGCAGATGAAATATTTAATAAATTTATAGATTTCAATATATTTTGATTAACAAAATTTAATTTTTTCCCTAAAATTAGTTTATTAAGAAATACATCATTAAAAAATCATTTTGAAGAAGATTTACCAGATAGTTTTGAAAAGTTAAATAAAAAATTATATATAGGAGCAACAGATACAAACACAGGTAAGTTTATATTATTCAACACATGAGTAGTTATAGAGCCATTACTTGGCAGTATAGCCATACCATGAATATTCCCAAACATAAAATATAAATCTTACAATCTAATAGACTGAGGGACAACAAACAATTTCCCAGTAGATATGGCAAATAAAGAATACCCACAGAACAAGACTATCTGAATAAACCTAAACAAGTTTACCGAGAACCAAAAAATCAAAACAATATTTGATACGCTTTCTGTATCATTAGAAATACTACTCAGGAATAGAGCTATGTTAAAATCAGACAAAGTTGACTATCTTTTCTATACAGACACATGACTAAAGATATTGGACACCAAATCATCAAAAATGAAAAAAGCCTTTGAAAAAGGCTATATAGACTGTCTAGCAAAATTTAAATAGATCCATCAACCAATATTTTTTTAGTCAACACTTTTACAATACTTAAAAGACAAGAGAGTCTTTGGTTCTTTGCAAATTGTTTGAGCTCTGATCATACAAAAAATAGATTAAATTAACGTAGCGAGTCTTGCAAAGAACTAGCTTTTTTGATGACTTTTTTGGCAATGAAAAAAAGTCATCCTGCAGAGCATATTAAAAACATACTATTCTATTCTATCCTTTCCTTATCTGACAATTATGCACATATCCTGATGCTATTTTTTGAAATTCAAATAATTCATCATCACTAAATGGTTTTCATCCAAAGTTAGGATCTAGTGTATTTCAACCTATATAGTTTTGCAAATAATAATTTTTTGCTCATCTGATATAGTGTGCCATAGCCTCTATATCTTCAGCTGTATGTAATCATTTTGCAACAGTCGTCCTATATTCATAGTCTATATTTCACTCAAGTAATACTTGTAATAATTTTTGATAACTTATAAAAAATTCTGATGGTTGTGCAGATCATACAGCCTGTTCGTACAGTGGCAAACTATGTTTGAGATCAACAGCCACATAATCAAGTATTTCATCTTGAATCATCCTTTTGATGATTTTCCAGTCTCTACCATTTGTATCTAATTTGATAAGGAATCACATTTCTTTAATTTTTTTTGCAAATTCATATAAATCCGGCTGTAAGGTTGGCTCTCAACCGCAAATACTTACACCATCCAAAAGCCCTCTTCTAGATTGTAAAAAATTCAAAAAAACAGATTCAGGGATTAAATCGTTTTGAAACAACATCATTTTTTCTGGCAACACACATTCGGGGTTATGACAAAAATGACAACGAAAATTACATCATTGTGTAAAGACCACGCAGGCCATTTTACCTGGGTAATCTATCATTGTTGATTGCTGTATCCCCGCTAGTTTCACTCGTTTTACAATAAATTATAAATCTGAAATATGTTTTATTCTCATTATCGCTTTATCCATATTCCTCATACCCTGTCATACAGGATAAAAAGTAGGATAAACTCTATAAATTTTATTTTCTATTTTAAGTTCTTCATATTGATTTATGGTATAGTCAGATACTTTTATGTTTTTTCCTAGTAAAATCGAGCTTACTTGGTTTCATAGAGTAATTATGATTCTCGGCTTCACATATGTTATTTCTTGATACATCAGGGCTAAATATTCTTTAAATATCTTATCATGTAATGGCCTAGCATCTATTTGAGTACACTTCGCAAGATTAGTAATATAAATTTTATTTTGCGATAGACTCCCATACAAATCCAAACAAAATTTCGGATCCCAATCGATTGATTGCATCGATTGTATTTTATCAAATATTTCGGCAGATATTATCGATGCTCATTTAAATAGCTTCCAAATATTTTTTGTTCCTAGTCGCGGAGCACATATTCACGACCAGTTTTTGTTAGCAGAGATATTTTTTGCTGTAGGATTCATAAAAACAAAAAATAAATCTGGTTTATTTATACATCATGCTCCATAAATCGTATTCAGCTTCTTGTCTCAATGTTTTTTATGTAGAATATTAAACTTATCAAATAAATAATCTAATTGTAAATCTGTTTTCATATTATAAATACTTATTTATATCTAAATCTACTTTTGGCATAAAAAAATTTAAGCTTCATTTGCACAATACAGGAGGGATTTCTATTGTTCTTCATATGATAAATCCATACAAAGGTTCATGATATCGCTCGGGATTAAACGCACAATGTAAATTTTTATCAGCATAAAACTCTTCTTTATTTTTGTATTTTTTTACATCAATGAGTTCCGCCAATCAAATAATATAACCATTTTTTTCTTGTTCAGAATTGATTCATAAATATTCTTTTTTTGTGTAAGGAGTTTTACTCGCCTGCACCCAAAATCGGCCTCTATAGTTAGTATTCCAAGTTCTAAGCTCAATCCTTTTCTTACCATTGACAAGCAAGGTAGCAAACGGCTGTTTGAGAGATAATGCTTTGATAGTTTTATCTTGCATCTTGTTGCTTGTATCTAAAATTTTATTCTCCCTCAAATTCCACCAGCGTAAAGACCGCATATCACGCAGCCTCCAATTTTTTCTTTCATCACAAATCCGGCAAATCTACTACAAAACAACATTCCAGTATTTCTCATTCAAGTTTCTTTACCAAATTACAAGCAGCTAACATCGTTCATCCCGTCGCCAAAAGGTCATCAACCAATAACACCTTATCACCAGGCTTCAAAGCATCTCTATGTATCTCTATTTTATCTTTACCATATTCTAAATCGTACTCCTCAGCAATCACTTCCGCAGGTAGTTTTCATTTTTTTCTTATAGGGATAAATCATATCCCCAACATCTGTGCAAGTGCAGATCACATAATAAATCATCTGGATTCTATACCCACAATATAATCTAGTTTCATACTTTTATATCTTACAAACAATAATTCCATCATATACTTAAATCATCACGCATCTTTCAATAATGTAGTAATATCCCTAAACATTATACCATCTTTTGGCCAGTTAGGGACAGTTCTTATAGTAGACTTTAAATATTCTTTTTTTTCGTCTGTTGTCATTATATTTGAGGGATTGTATATAAAAGCATCTTGATAACCTTGTCCACATTTTGTTTAAATATTTCTAAAATTCATTCCCAGGTTACTGGCGTTTCGTCATCTTTCCGACAATCATAGTCAGTGCTCATTGCGATTGTAGCATATGGTATTCACAGTTCATTAGCCAAAATACACTCTGGCGCAATCGACATATTGATAACATCTGCTCACCACAGTCTAAACATATTACTTTCAGCTTTGGTAGAAAACCTAGATCATTCGATAGTAATCACAGTTCAAGATTTATGATTTTTTATTCACAAATTATCAGCAGCCTGTCACAAAGATTTTCTTAAATTTTCATCGAAAGGTCAGGCCATAGGAGTATGGACAGGCATATGAGGAGTGAATTGATCAAAAAAGCTCACGTCTCTTCTCCTGGTAAAATCTATAAATTGATCAAGTATGACGATATCTCATCTTCAGATTTCTTCTCTCAAACTTCCAACAGCAGTAGTTGCGATGATATGAGTACATCATATTTGTTTTAGCGCAGAAATATTGGCTCTATAGTTTACATAAGTAGGAGGTATAGTGTGTTCTTTACCATGTCTAGCCAATATAACAACATCCACACCATTTATTTTACCAATCTTTAGGGCAGAACTAGGTTTACCATATTCGGTATCTATATCGATTTCTTCAGCATCTTTCAAGATATCTGGATTATCCAGACCAGATCATCATATAATTCAGATTTTTGTCATAAATATTTTTTCCAAAATAAAAAGTAAAGTTTTAACAGGCAGAATCTACTTTTATTTTTCTACATTTCAACTTTACTTTGATATGATTAATGTTTGTATACAGTTTTATCCAAGTAATTTTTTATGACTCTTTCACTAGGGAAGTACAATGGACTAGGCAAATCATTGATATCAAATCGAGCCCATTTTGTAATCTCATCTGGCTCCATTACCTGTGGCTCTCATTGAACTCACTGGCATAAAAATCAGATAGTCACAAAATGATTATCATAGACTATATCATTGGTTAGACTGATAAGTTTAATTTTTTCTTTATCGATTTTCAATCACGTCTCTTCTAATGTCTCACGGTAAGCCATCTCTTCAAAAGTTTCATGAAAGTGCATCTTCCCACCTGGCATTGTCCAGGTTCATTCCCCATGCATGAGAGAACTAGCTTTTTCTGGGTCCTCATGTCTCTGTCCCAATAAAACTTTTCAATCTCTAAGAATCATGACCCCAAATCATACTCAGACCCTCTTTTTTTCTTCAGCCATACTCACAATGTAAGAAACTAAAAACAATTAATTTTGTTTTAATATTTCTATACTTTTGGAGTTTAACCACAAGGGCAAGACATAGTCGCAAATTTTCTTACAAATTCAGAATTGGCAGACGCCTGTTGATCAAAATATTTTCTAGAATAAAATTCTGATTTCTTTCAAATATTGTAGTGACTCACTGGTCTGAGATATCACATTACTCTAGTGTAAACTTGACATGGAGTCCTTTCCATTTCTTTTCATTGGTTGTTGTGAAATGTTTGCATTTTAATCTAAATTTATAATTTAAAATATTTTATACTTTTGTACAACTAAGATACTTTTTTTAACTTCAATGATTCCAATTTTTCTTTATCAGAGGTGTATTTCCCCCTTGTTTCCATATTAAACTCTTCTCAAGAATATCAGATTTCTTTATCACATTTGGGACAATAATCATGTTCTCATACTATATAACCATGCTTGGGGCATATAGAAAAGATAGGAGATATGGTAATATAGGGAAGCTGATAGTTTTCTATAACTTTTTTTACAAGCATCTTACAAGATTTAGCATCGGAAATTCTCTCTCACATATAAAGATGTAACACTGTTCATCAAGTATATTTACATTGTAATTCATTTTGCATTTCTAGCGCTTCAAATGGGTCATCTGTATATCATACTGGGAGCTGAGTAGAGTTGGTATAATAGGGAGCATCATCAGTACCAGATTGAATAATATTTGGGATCTGTTTTTTATCTTCTCTAGCAAATCTATACATAGCTCACTCTGCTGGCGTAGCTTCAAGGTTATAAAGATTACCAGTCTCTTCTTGATATTCTTTGAGTAGGTCCCTCATAAAATCTAATAAATCTGTTGCAAATTGCTTCCCCCAATCAGTAGAGATATCTTCCTTGCCATTGGTGAAATTTAATATCGCCTCATTCATTCAGTTTAATCAAATAGTTGAAAAGTGATTTCTAAATGATGCTAAGTATCTTTTGGTATATGGATACAATCAAGCTTCCAATCGTTTACTAACTTCTTTCCTTTTGAGTTCTAAAGATGTCCTAGCAAGATTCATTAGATGACGGATATGCGCCATAAAACCATCTCTATCTTCTTTAAAATTGTATCCTATCCTTGCTAAGTTTAATGTAACAACTCAGATAGATCAAGTCATCTCAGCTGAACCAAATAGCCCTCATCATCTCTTCTCTAGTTGTGACAAATCAAGTTGTAATCTACAACACATCGATCTTACCGCTCATGGCTTATATGCATTGGGATTTTCTACTTTACGGATTTTTCAGTTCTCGTCCTTAACAATCTTAAATTGTGATCCTACAAAATTTTGAAAGTAAGGTATTCCATATTTTGCTGTCATCTCAAATAACAAATCTATATCAGGATCATCTCGTGGGAAATCTTCAGTGATATTGTAGGTAGGGATCGGGAATGTGAATACCGCACCATGTCGGTCTCATTCAGTATAAATTTCAATCAAGACCCTATTTATAATTTTCATTTCTTCTTCCAATTCACCAAATTTTTTTGGATAATATCATTTTTCTATTCATCAAAGCATAAGAGCCTTATCTTTTAGATCCTCAGGACAAGCCCAGTCAAGTGTAATATTTGTAAAAGGAGTCTGTGTCCCCCAACGTGATGGGACATTCATATTGAATATAAAATTTTGAAGTTGTTGCTTCACATACTTAAATGTCTTTTTATATACAAATTCTTCTCTGCTTTCTTCTCATGTAAATGTTGCACCTACAGCATCAAGTTCTCATTCAAGTTCAGATTTATATTTATGTACAAATGGTGATAGGTAGGTATCAAAAGATGAAAAAGCCTGTGCTCATGCCCACTCGTTTTGAAGTGTTCAAAAAAAGTTTACCATCTGATTAACTGCAGATTGGAAATGTCTTGGGGGCGCAGATTGAAGTAATCCATTTACACCATTAAATCATTCTTCCAATAGCTGTCTCAAACTCCATCATGCACAGTATGGAGAAAACATTCATAAGTCATGGATATGATAGTCTCAATTTCTATGAGCATTTCATACTTCCTCTGGATACACATGAGAAAGCCAATAATTAGCAGTTATTTTTTCAGAATTTTTGAGAATCAGTCATCAAATAGAATATCAAATATTTGCATTTTCATTGATTCTCCAATCAGCATTTTTGAGATATTCATCCATAGTCTTGGCTACCTCTACAACAACATCCTTAACAGATCTAGATTCGGCTCTTTTTTGACGATAAATAATATAGTTTCTAGCGACATTATCATATCATTCTTTCATCAATGTCTCTTCTACAATATCCTGTATTGTCTCTACATCAGGGATTTCTTTTCATATCCTTTTATCTACTGCTTTTACAACTTTTGTAACAAGTCATTTTAAACCAGCAAATTTTGTATCTCCTACAGATTCAAAAGCAAGCTTGATTGCTTTTTCGATTCTTGACTTATCAAAATCCACAATAGCTCAATTTCTCTTTCTAACTTTATAAATAGCCATTCTCCTAATTTATAATTTATAATTTAAAATTATTTTCGTATTTACATATCTAATAAAATACACAACATATTGTATCTATAACCCGAAGGTGACCACTATATATTGTATTACATAACAATTGCAACGGAAATTTCATTAAAATTTTTATGCTTCGATATACATTAGTTAGCGACTTTTCAACATTATATGTTTAAAAGACACAATAAAAACCAATACTTTTAAAAAACAGTATGAAAGTATAGATAATAAGCGATATTTATAAAAAATCTTTTTATCAATTTTTCAACATTAGCAATAATCGCAATAAAAGTTAGATTCATTAAAAATATCTCATAAAAGCAGATTAAATAAAGTCAATATTGATGTTTTGATAAACGAGACTTTTGCTTGATTTTAAAGATACAATACGTTATAGTTTAGATAGTTTAATAATCATTGGAAAAACAAATGAAAAAAACTACTCTAACAAACACTATTACGACAACAACCAAAGTCTGGTAGGAGTTTAACGTTAGAGAAAAACAATTAACTCCTACCAACAAAATACGGAAGGAGATTTTTTTTATTTAGAATAACAAAAACATGGAAGCGGAAAATTTATTAAAACAACGCCACAGCTTAGCGCACATACTTGCTCAAGCTATACAAAGATCAGTAGACCCATTAGCAAGACTCTGAATTGGCCCTGCAATAGATGTATGATTTTATTATGATTTTATTTTTTCAGATTGAATACAATTCAAAGAAGAAAATCTCAAAGATCTGACAAAAATGATGCAAAAAATCACCAAGGAGAATCAACCTTTCCACAGGATAGAAACAGACTATAAAAAGGCAAAAGAAATTATAAAAATCATGTGAGAAGAATTTAAAATCGAGCTTCTTGATGAATTCAAATCACAATGAGAAACTGTATTTTCTTTTTATATAAATACTATCCCCACAGATGCGAAGGCATGATTATTCAAAGATGCAAAACCTTGATACCTAAAAAAGTATGAAAAAATCAACGAATATCTTCTAAGCATTGGAGCATTGCAGCAATGAAACTTTGCGACATTCATAGATATGTGTGAATGACCTCACGTAGAAAACACAAAAGAGATAATTTCTGATTCATTTAAAGCCGATAAAATCGCATGAGCATACCGAAGATGAAGTGAAAAAAATCCAATGATGAGTAGGGTTTATGGGTTGGCATTTGAAAACAAAGAAAAGCTCAAAGAATACGAAGCATTTATGGAAGAAGCAAGAAAGCGCGATCACAGAAGACTATGAAAAGAGCTTTGATTGTTTGTTTTTTCTGAACTAGTATGACCCGGATTACCACTGTATACACATAGAGGGAATATTATAAGAAAAGAAATCATAAGATACACAAATGAACTTCAATCTGACATAGGATACGAAGAAGTACATACACCAAATATGAATAAAGCAGAACTCTTCAAAATATCTGGTCATTATGAAAAATATAAAGAAGATATGATGAGAGTGATTTCAAATTATTCAGACGAAGAATATTTTTTGAAACCTATGAACTGTCCCCAACATACACAGATATACGCAGCACGTCAGAGAAGTTATACAGATTTACCAGTTAGAATATCAGATTTTGCAAATTTATATCGTGATGAAAAACCAGGTGAATTGATAGGTCTGACTCGTTTAAGATGTTTTTGTCAGGACGATGGACATTCTTTTTGTCGTGAAGATCAGATCAAAGAGGAGTTTATTTCTGTATTGTGAATCATAAAAAAAGCTATGGCTACTTATGGAATGCAATATAATATCAGACTCTCACTTTGGGATCCAAATAAAAGAGAGAAATATTTATGAGAGCCTGAGACACGAGAAAAATCACAAAAGCTACTTGAAGAAATTTTAGTAGAAAATAAAATAGAATACACCAAAGCAGAATGAGAGGCAGCTATCTACTGACCAAAAATGGACTTGGTTGCAAAAGATTCTTTGTGAAGAGAATTTCAGATATCTACTATCCAGCTCGATTTTATTATGCCACAAAGGTTTAAATTGACTTACAAAGATAGTGATGGTTGAGAAAAAACACCAGTCATGATACATAGAGCAATCGTCGGTTCTCCAGAGAGATTTATGTGAATATTAATAGAACATTATGCTGGAGCATTTCCATTATGGCTTGCGCCAGTCCAGATACAATTGGTCCCTGTTGCATGAAATTTTGTAGATTACGCAAATCAGATAGTGGCAAAATTAAAAGCACAATGACTCAGAGTTTCTATCGACGATAGCGACAATAGTTTTTCCAAAAAAATTAGAAATGCCGAACTTACAAAAGTTCCTTATATCGTAATCGTATGAGAGAAAGAAGAAACAACTAAAACACTTTCCATCAGAGAATATAGAAGTAAAAAACAGTATGAAACAAATATAGATGAATTTATAAATAATTGTGTGGAGGAATTTAAGAATAGGAGATAAAAATAAACGTGAATATTTAAAAAATATATTAAAGAAAATCCCCGGCAAAACCACCGGGGATTTTCAATAAAGACATCTAAATAAATTTTACTTAAAGGTTTTAAACGCAGCCTCAAAGAGCTTTTTGATAGAATCAGCAGCATCAGCTTCTTTGATGAAATCATCAGGCAGAAAAACAACGTCATCGATTAGGCCACTACCAGCAGAAGGAATTCCCATCTGGTTAAATTGCCCCTTATAGGAATCACGAATTTTTTGGATTTCCGCTACTAATGTCCCGAATTCTCCAGGCGGAAAAGCTTTTACTACAACCTTTACCGATGAGGCAGATGCATTAACAAACTTCCCTGCAAAATCCGAAAGAACCCTTTGAAACGTTCTATGATCCACCAGAGGGGTTATTTTTTCTGATTCAAAATATCCCCTAATAAGATACGACAACTTTCTAAGGATTTCGCTTTCTTGCATTTCATCCTTTTCAATCAGCCTATAGATGTATAGGCCAACAGCAGTTAATCCAGCTCCGCTAAGGAAGGCCAACAGCATCTTCCACCCACTAAAGCACAACAACAAAATAAATAAAGTTTTCATGGCGATTGTTTTGGTTAATTTTTCATTTTTGTTCTCGCATACATATATATTTTAAAAGAAAAGTCAATGAGAGTTTTTTTTATTCAAGTTTTTGATTCAGTATTTTATTTTTGTCACTTGAAAAAAAATCATAATAATTTATGATACCGACTCGGTAATTTTTTTGTTGTCATCCCTGCGTTAAAGCTTGTGGCAAGAATCTAATTCAGATTTTAATTATTAATTATAGTAAATGTGTTTATTTAAAAAGAAAAAGAAGTACGTATACTCTTTTGCAGAAGGCAAATGAATATCAAAAGAAATCTTAGGTGGGAAGTGAGCTAACTTAGCTGAAATGGTTTCCATGTGATTACCTATTCCTAGTGGTTTTATAATTACAACCGAAAGTTGTGACCTTTATTATAAAAACAATAAAGCAATCGCTGAAGAAATTAAAGACCAGATAGAACATCAATTGAAACATCTTGAACATCATATGTGAAAAAAATTATGAGATGCAAACGATCCATTGCTTGTTTCTGTAAGGTCAGGAGCAGCATCTTCTATGCCATGAATGATGGACACAATCTTGAATCTATGATTGAATGACCAATCAGTTCAATGACTTATAAACAAAACAAATAACCCTAGATTTGCTCGAGACTCTTATAGAAGATTTTTACAGATGTTTGGTGATGTAGTAATGGAGGTCGATCACGATCATTTCGAAGAGCAACTCGAAAAAATTAAATCTGAAAAATCAGTAAAATTGGATACAGAACTTGATGCTGAAGATTTAAAAAAACTAGTATGATTATACAAAGAAGTTATCCTGAAACACGCTTGAAAATCTTTCCCTGAAAATCCTAGAGAACAATTATTGATGTCTGTAAATGCAGTTTTCAACTCACGGAATAATGATAGAGCTATCGTTTATAGAAAATTGAATGATATCAAATGATTGCTATGAACTGCTGTAAGTATACAATCAATGGTATTTGGTAATATGTGAGAAACATCTGGAACATGAGTATGTTTTACTAGAAATCCATCTACATGAGAAAATAAATTTTATGGAGAATTTTTGATGAATGCTCAATGAGAGGATGTGGTAGCTGGTATCAGGACTCCAGCAGAAATACAAGAATTGGAAAAGGTAATGCCAACATGCTATGGAGAACTCGTAGCTATCTACAAAAGATTAGAAAAATATTACAAAGATATGCAAGATATGGAATTTACAATCCAAGAATGAAAACTATATATCTTACAGACTAGGAACGGGAAAAGGACAGCTGCTGCTGCAGTAAAAATTGCAGTTGATATGGTAAATGAATGATTGATAGATGAGAAGGCGGCTTTGCTAAGGGTACAACCAGAACAATTAGATGCGCTATTACACAAACAGATAGATCCAGCGGCAAAAAAAACAGCAGAGCTTTTGACCAAATGATTACCAGCGTCTCCATGAGCAGCTATATGACAAATCGTATTTAATGCCCAGACAGCACACGATCGAAATGAAAATTGAAAAAAAGTTATGCTTGTAAGAGTAGAGACATCGCCTGAAGATATAGTATGAATGGTCGCATCTCAAGGGATATTAACAGCAAGATGATGAATGACATCTCATGCAGCAGTAGTTGCAAGATGAATGGGGAAATGCTGTGTTTCATGATGTTCAGATATAGCGATAAATGAGGCAAATAAAACTATGATAGTAAAATGAAAAACTTTCAATGAATGAGATATAATCACATTAGACTGATCTACTTGAGAAGTTTTTGCTTGAGCATTGACAGCAATCGACCCAGAATTGAGCGGAGATTTTCAGACCATCATGACACGATCAGATAAATATAGAAAACTATGAATAAGGACAAACGCCGATACTCCAGAAGACGCAGTAAGAGCTAGAAGTTTCTGAGCTGAATGAATATGATTGTGTAGGACAGAGCATATGTTTTTTGCTGAAGATAGAATAAAAGCAGTTAGAGAAATGATACTTTCAGATGATGTACAGTGAAGACAAAAAGCATTGGCAAAATTGCTACCATTTCAAAAATCAGATTTCTTGGGAATACTCAAAGCTATGGAATGATTACCATGTACCATCAGATACCTAGATCCTCCATTACATGAATTTCTACCTCAAGAAGAAGCAGATATAGTAGAATTATCCAGAGATATGTGAATAGACGTAAATGTAATGAAAGAAAGAATCGCATCCCTCCATGAATTTAATCCAATGCTATGACATAGAGGTTGTAGACTAGTAATTACATATCCTGAAATAGCTGAAATGCAAACTGAAGCACTCATATCTGCAGCTTGTGAACTCAAAAAACAATGAGTAGATGTGAAACCAGAAATAATGATACCACTCGTATGATTCAAATCAGAATTGGATTTTAATGCTGAAATAGTAAGAAGAAAAGCCAAAGAAACTATGGATAAATACGGAATACAGGTTGATTATAAACTCGGGACAATGATAGAAGTGCCTAGATGAGCAGTAACCGCAGATAAAATCGCCGAAACAGCAGAATTCTTTTCTTTTGGGACTAATGATCTTACTCAGATGTGATTAGGATTCTCTAGGGACGATGCTGGTAAATTCATCAAAGAATATATCAATAAAAACATATTTGAAAAGGATCCATTCCAGACAATAGACCAAGAATGAGT
>CAJAPL010000048.1 GCA_903943625.1 uncultured bacterium | reverse complement strand
TAACGCCAGTTAGCAAGCTGATAATTCATAGGATATAAAACAATACTGATCGTCCTCCTTGAAATACATAACGAGCTAGGATGATAAACAACACTCCTAGAATCACCCTTACTATACGATCGTTTCCGCTTTCATTTTGTTTCATCTTGATATTTGAGTAAAGAATAAAATTACTTTGTTTGAGATACCGATTATTTAAAATCAACTATCGAGCAATGTTCATGTACAATCATCCTGACCTTGTTTATCCATATCAAATGATGCTCAGTCTAAATCACCGGATAACTCTGACTGGAACATATCTACGAGCTCTCATGTAGAATACTTACATGTTATATATTTTCATATCAATGCTTGGGAACCAGTTAATATTGAATCAAATTCATTGGATCATGTATTGTAAACGCCTGTTCAGAAGGCTTGTACAAATATATTATAATTTAGCGACATTGAAAAATCATCCATACGTTCGTATAATAGACATTTATTATCTTCTCGTCATTTTATCTCCCTATAGATCTTCATCTGAGCATCTATCCATAAGACAGAAAACTTTACGTTTGTTATATTTGATGATGGAGAACATGTATTTGCTCAGCTTAGGAAATCTGCTGTGATTCATGAATAGTATGATATAACCATCTCGTCGGATCCGCTATAATCATCTGCATAATCTCAATCATCTTGTCAAGGATTATATTCATTACCTGCAATGTCTGCAAACCTATATAATAATGTTGCGAAATTTCATCTGCTTATTTCTTTTTTTCTGTCCAATAGATTTAATCAATCTAACAAGCCCAATTCGTCGGCGCTTTTATAATAATTTTTTGATCGATCACTTTTGGGCTCATCCAAAATTCATTCATACATTCTGATAACTATTGCTATTGCCTGGGCATTGCTAAGTAATCCATCAGGATTAAATTTATTGTTTTTTCATTTCATATATCATAGTTCACATGACTGGATTACATAATCTCTGAGTTTATTTTTATTTGGAACATCGTTGAACATATAGCATATAGAATTTTCCTCTCATTGTTCTCCCAATATTGTTTGAGCAAAATTTGTTATAAATTTTGCGGCTTCATCTCTTCTTATATTTTTATCAGGTCTAAATTGGGCTTTGTTGGAATAGTCTGTTAGTCAATTATCGTACATCCAGTAAATCACTCAGTCTGTGTCAGAGTTATCATTTGTTCATAGACTCACAAATGGAATAGCAGACAAAATAAAAGCAACTAGAAGGATTTTTTTTAACAGACTCATAGTGGGGTGTGAAAAAATAAATATTAAGTTGTTTTGGATTAAGAAAGTTTAGCTAGTATGGAAGATTGTTTGATAACTAGATATTTTTTATCCTCGATATCTAGTTCGTCTGGAGAGTATTTAGTAAAGTAGACGACATCTCCGACCCTTACATCTATAGGAGCTCTAGATCAGTTCTCTAAAATTTTTCAAGTTCAGACCGCAACCACTTTTCACTTACTTGGTTTTTCTTTGGAATCTGGTAGGATTATTCAAGATTTTGTTTTATTCTCTTCTTCTATTGTTTCCAGGATGATATGATCTTCCAGTGGGATAATTTTAGATTCTTTTGTCATGCTATTATATTAATTAATAAAATACAGATAAACATAGCTCAATAATGCCAACAAATATCACAAGGCAATTTCACGTGCTATATTAAAAAAATTATGTTATATTTCAAGTGTTTTAAAAAAAATTTAAAACTGGCGTGGGAAACCCCACAACCAGTCTTAGTACATTAGGATGACATAAGCATCCCCCGCCAAAATAGGAATAAGCAGACAATCGTCATAATGCAAACAATTAGGATCCAATATGGCACTTTGCTTACTAAATAACGTGATCCTTTTTTGAGAGATGCTACAGAAAAGAAGAATAACGCTCCACCATATAGGACTATAGATATAGCCCTCCATATGACATTTTCTACATACCATGGCAATGGCATATCGACAAGCCAGATTATGTATGATGTGGTTACCCCGCACAGAGCGGACATACTACGAAATATCCCGGCCAAGTGCTTCATGATAAAGGCCCAGATGGCAACAATGAAACGACGAATTAGGATGGAGACAAAGATGATCTGTTTCATTTTTTTAGAGGGTTTTATTTGATTTATTTGTTTGATTTGCTATGGTATTTATTTTTTATAAGAAGTCAATATAATGTCACAATCGGG
>CAJAPL010000047.1 GCA_903943625.1 uncultured bacterium | reverse complement strand
CCTGGAAAGTGACTATCTTTATGTTGATAAGCATAGCTCTCCTCGGAGGAGCACTTTACATCATTATCTGTTAGTTTCGGTTTCCCGAACAAGGAGCTTCCACTTAATTATTGGAAGCTTTTTGTCTTATCAAAAAAAAATTAGACATGGTTTTTTTCTTGTTATTGCCACCCAAATTTCTATATTCAAAAAGATTTCTGTCCGCTTTTACATTTTTATGCTACTGCGTTTATTATGAATCTGACTCTTAAGCAATACATCGACTGAGTGCAAAGTTGAAAATTATCCCCCAGTAATGTAGTTAAATATTATTTTGATAAAGCTCAAAAATTAAATCAGAGTTATTTTTCATTTATTAGATTTCATGAACAATATGTTTCAGATAATTTAGAAAACTTCAGTTCTAGAATGCTACATTCGGCTCCGATATGAATCAAAGATATTATTCTAACTAAATGATATATCTCATCTTGCTGATCTCATATGCTTGAAAATTATATCTCACCATACAGTGCAACATGTTTTCTAAATCTTGAAAAAAATTGATGACTCATGATAGGCAAAACCAATATGGATGAATTTGCAATGTGATCATCTACTGAAAACTCATATTTCTGAAATACGACCAATATTCATTGAAAAGAACGTGTCCCCGGATGAACCTCATGATGATCCGCCGCAGCCGTTGCGTCTGATTCTTGTATAGCAGCGCTCGGGACCGATACTTGATGAAGTGTCCGTCAGCCAGCATCGTTTTGTGGTATTGTCTGACTCAAACCCACATATGGTAGAATATCTAGATATTGAGTACAATCTATGACATCTAGTTTTGATCAAGTAGGGACCTTCACCAAAACTGTTGGAGATGCTAGGATTTTATTGTCAGCGGTATCTGGCTTTGACCCACAAGATTCTCAGAGTGACCCTAGGGCGGATAAGATTGATTTCCTAGAATATTCCGATCCAAAAAAACTTAAAATAGCATTGCCAAAAGAAGTTTTTAATGATTGATTGGATCCCAAAGTCAAATCAAAATTTATTGAAACAATAGAAAAACTCAAATCTGCATGATTTCAAGTAGATGAAATTTCGATTCCTCCATTGGCATATGCGGTACCCATATACTACACTCTAATGCCTGCAGAAGTCAGCACCAACCTAGCTAGATTTGACGGTATCAAATTTGGTTTGCAAGAAGAAACTGTGAGTTTCGATAGTATGTCAGACTATTACTCCAAGATTAGGTCAGAATGATTTGGCGAAGAAGCTAAGAGAAGAATACTTCTGGGGACATTCGTCCTTAGTAGCGAAAACTATGAATGATATTATCTCAAAGCTCAAAAAGCAAGAGATCAATTAAAATCTGATTTTAATAAAATATATTCATCATACGATATTATTATCATGCCGACTTCACCAGAGGTAGCTTGGAAATTTTGAGAAAAATCAGATCCGCTCAAAATGTATTTAGCTGATATATATACCGTATCTGCAAATATGTGATGACTACCAGCGATATCAGTCCCCATATGAACTATTAACGATAGAGGAGAGGAGATGCCAGTTGGCATACAATTGATGTGAAACGTCCGAGAGGAGAAAAAAATTCTAGATCTTTGAGAATGGATAGAGAAAAATTTATAGTGTCTAATATTTTTAAAATAGTAAAAATTTCAGATGAAAAAAACTTTTTTTACATTCAGTTTGCTGTCTTTAGTTTTGTCTCTTTGATTTACTTTCGCTCAAACTTGAAGTGAAACTGGAGAAGCATTAAATGATATAAAAACCTGACCACAGTCAGCAGTAGTTACTCTTACAATAGATGTTCCCAATGAATATCTACAGAGCAAAAGTATCTTAGAAACGGCTACAATCTACGGCATAGATTCAAAAGTCTTGGCGCAAAAAATCAGCGAATATTATCTCAATAAATTTCAAGTACAAGAACTAGATGATGTTTCAGATCTACAAGCAATTCATTGAATAAAAATAGATGATATAAAAGAAATCGCTAGATGATTACAAAACTTTTATCCAGCGTCCCCTCAACAGAAAGAAATTTTAGTCCAGGTAATAAAGGAAGAAAAAATTCTCTCTCAGAGAGAATTTGTATTCCGATCAGTAGTGGCTATCATGTGTCTATATTTCATCAGTTATTTCCTTACATATCGAGAGTTGATGCATCACAATGTCCACAAAAAGACTTGGAATTCATTGCTTTTCATAAGCTTTGTCTGATATGCTATTATTATATTAAGCTATTTAATACCACAGATATATTCAATAAATATGAAACTCTGATTTGGTATCTTATATCAAAACTTACGAATCTGATTTATAATTATTTTCTTATGATTTTCTCACGCTTTGCGATATATTTTCCATTACAGACCACTCAAAAAGAGATTACACCACAAAGTGCAACATCATACTTCTACCCATACACCTGCTCATCATAAAGAAATACATAAGGCGGGACATAAAGTATCTCATCCCAAACATACAGCCACAAAATTAAAAAAAGTGAAATAAATGATTTTTTAATAAAGATAGCCAACATTCAACGTTTTTACGTTGCTGCACTTTTACGTTTGTTTATCTTGACAAAACCTTGATTTTCTATATCAAAAATATATATTAATTCCCCCCAATTTAAATATTTTTCACATAACAATGACAGATTATATAGAAGAAGAAATTTACGAAGAAGAATATGAGGAAGAGTCCTCGTTTTCCAAGATACGGAAACGATTAAAATATATACTTATTATATGACTTATGGTATTGGTTGTTTTTGCTATTATGAGCAGATCCGGCGATTCCACAGTAGAAGATAATACTAGTTCCTCAAAAAATATATTTACACAGGAGTATGTAGTGCAAAACGATTTAACTACAGATGAAAAAGTTTATTGAGTGGTAGTGTCCGACAATCTTATCAATGTAACTAATTCAGTTTGATGAACTATCTCATATGAGAATTGTCAGCCATGAAGAAAAGTTTTTGCTTGAGAAATGCTTTTCCATATCTCACCATCAGATGATGTGAGCACTCAAAACTCTAATATTCAGTTATCTTACGTCAAAAAACAAATAGATAATCTCAATGATATTATTTCACACACTCAAAATAGCTTAGATATTCAGACAGATTTACTCAAACAACAAGAAGAAGTCAGTCAAAGAAATTATTTACTATTCCGAGATAATCTAGAAAATCTAGAGAACCAAAAAGATTTAAGTTCAGATGATATGAAGGTTACACAAGATAATATGGATAAGCAGCTTGATTTATTACAACAATCTCAGAATATAGATTTATCAAAGCTCAATTCCAATATAGATAGCTTCAAACAACAACTCAAAACTGCAATTACAGATTCTATGAGAAAATTAGATGATACTTTTGGTATTACAGATACAACATCAAATGCTACTTACGAATCATCACTATCGGCCAAAAATATTAATTTAAAATCTCAAGTAAAATCAGATTTTAATTGATTAAACTCTAAATTAGATAATATGTTGTCTATGACTGATGATGATTTACTACAATATATCAACGATCTTTCAAAATTATTTTCTTTAGCTTCTCAGGCTGTAGACGCTTCCTTAGCCTCGACATCACTACCACAGACATCAGTAAGCTGACCATCGATAGAGACCTTTTATACTATGTTCTCGGCATATGCTACAGCAATGCAAACTTATAAAACAAATTTTCAAACTCTAGCATCTGCTTACCATACCACATTGGTAAACTATGATGCACAGATTAATAGTCTAGAGAATAATATCGATACTATGGATGATAACAAAACCCCATCTGCAGATCTGACATTTGATTCCAATATTAATAGTATGAAATCACAACTAAACAATTTAGAATTATCTACTACCAGTATATCAAAACAGATTCAAAATTCTGACAACACCAAATCAATCCAACTATGACAATTGCAAAGCCAATATTTGACTCTGGCTCAAAATTACGAATTACTTGCAAACAATTTAGGATGAGAAGTTATCAAATCTCCAATAAATTGAATTATAAAGAATAAACAAGCAACTCAGTTAAATAAAGTAAATCCCAATACAATGCTTTGCCAGGTTGTGCCAGTAGATAATAACGCAATCAAAATCCAAATTTTTTCTCCATATCAATTAAATATAGGGCAGAAAATAGTTTTTCTAGATTGAGATAAGAAGCTTTGAGAATCACAGATTGAGTATCAACTTCCATATATGGATAGCGTCACACAAAATTATACTTACGAAATTACTTCGACAAATTTAGATCTTATAGAATGACAGAGGATTGGTATATGATTACAATTAGAGTCTAGTTCTACATGAAATATTATGATTCCACTGGATTATGTCCAACCCAAACTTGATTGATATTATGTTTATGTAAAAGTATCGAATGCACAATGACAATCAGCAGCATTTGATAAAAAAATCCAAGTATGAGACATTGATAATGGATATATACAAGTTCTATCTGGGCTTAAAATTGGGAATATTATACTCAAATAATGATTATTAATCTCCAGTCATATATAAGCCAAACAAATTAAATTTATTTCTTTATCATGGGAGTTTTTATGAATCAACAATCTGATAAATTACAGGCATCACCAAAATCCCATAGCAAGACATTAATTTTATTGCCTACATATATTTTTAGTGTTCTAAAAAATCTTCCTCAAGAATTGATAAATTTAAAAGACGACACACAAACATCGCTATCCTCAATAATCCATAGAAATAAATATCGAGAAAACAACGAGACCCATAAATTAGCTTATAGACTACCATTGGTCCCTGATGGTGACACTTTATCTAAATGAGAAGAACTTGCCGCTCAAAAGCCCATAACTCCTAAAAATCAATTGAAACAAATCGGTCCGTTTCTGACATGCAAAAGCCCAGAGTCGCATAAAAAGGCGTTTATATATGCGATAGATTTTTTGGTCCCAGACGGGACAATAGTTACTGCTGCGAGGTCATGAACAATTATAAAAATAAAGGATGATTCCTCTGAGTGGTGACCCGACCAAAGTTACGCAGATTGTGCTAATTTAGTTACGATTGAACATGATTGTGCAGATTGAACAAAGGAATTTTCACAATATATTCATTTATCGCAATGATCAGTAACAAAAAGCGGATTCTCACAGAGGGCTCTTTTAGATGCGATTTCCAAATGAGAAAAATGATTGCCAGTAAAAGTCTGAGATATTATAGGTAAAGTAGGTAAGACCGGATGGACAGATAGGGATCATTTACACTTTATAATTTTTCGTTGAGATCTAGATCCTAAAAATAAGTACGGTTTCAGGAGTTTGCAAGCAAGATTTACAGGATAGTTAGTATTTAAAATATTTACACAGCCAATAATGATAAAATTTCTTAAACAGAATAAACTTGTAATCATAATACTTACTGTATGTCTTGGTCTGTATTGATTTTATAGTTTGATGACGATTACCAAAGAAGTTACTCCTTCTGTAAATATTCCGTATTATAACATTATTGTTACCTATCCATGAGCTGATTCAAAAACCATAGAAGAACAGGTTACTAGTAAACTTGAACAGAAATTTAAATCTATCAATCTTCTCAAAAAGGTAACCTCCACGACAAGCTACAACTTTGCGGTTATAACTTTGGAATTTATGATACAGAAAAATAATAATGACGCAATCAATGATATCAAATCTGCAATAGATCAGATTTATTCTACATTACCAAGTGACGTTAAATATCCTACTGTAAAAAAGGTAGATATTAGTGATTCGCCTATGTATGTTTTTTCCATAGCTAGTAAAAATCCACTTGAAACTTTATATCCTAGAGTAGCCCCACTAGAAGATGATATCAAATCAGTCAAATGAGTATCAGATGTTTCTATAATAGGTAAGCCAACCAAAACCATCAAAATAAATTTTGATTTTGCAAAACTTGCGGAAAATAATCTCGACATATCGATGATTATCTGACAGCTTAGATCTTCATTTATCAAATTACCAACAGATAAAAAACAGATCCAGGGGAGCCTTTATTCTTTCGAAGTAAGTACCTACGAAAACGATATCAATAAAATTATCCAGCAAGTAAAAGATTTTGCAATATTTGATATATGATGAAAATTTCTTAGGATATCCGACATAGCAACTGTTAAATTATGATATAAAGGATCTCAGCAAAAATCATTTCTTTTCTTCTCTTGAGACACGGTCAATGCGATATCTTTCCAGGTTAAAAAAGTCCCATGATACGATGTAAATGATGTAACATTAAATCTAAAGAATAAAATTCAAGAATACTCAAAACTGAATCCTGATTTGAAAGTTATAGAAATTCAATCCAGTGAAAAATCTATCAAGAGAATCTATAATCTGTTTTTCGAAAATTTTTTAGAAACCTGACTATTGGCACTTTTGGTTATACTTGTATTTTTGTGATTTAGGCCGTCACTTATTATATTATTGGCCTTTGTCCTAGTTTATCTAATCAATTTCTGATTCTTCAAAGTTCAGTGATCGTCGTTTAATAATATAGTATCGTTTGGATTGATATTAATTTTGTGAATAATGATAGACAACCTGATAGTTGTCACGCAATGAATAATCGTATGATACAGAGAGACCTGAAATATCCGATGAGCTATACAGTTTTCGCTCAAAAATTATGCCAGACCTATAATATTTGGGACACTTACTACAATAGCTATTTTTCTTCCAATGTATTTTGGATTGTCATGAGTGGTCGGGGAGTTTATGAAACCATTCCCACTTACCGTGGCTAGTAATCTTGCGATTTCACTATTTGTTTCACTTATCATATTGCCAGTATTGTTTGCAACATTTCTATCCAAAACCAAAATCAAAGAGGTACAGAGTATGATATTTCTTGAACATTTAGGTAAGAGGATGTGAAATTTTTTCTATAAAAGGAACCAAAAAAAGAAAGGGTCCGTCTGACTTATGTCTATTTTCTGGTTATTGTTTATATTCGCATTTGTTCTTATGTGAATGGGAATAATCAAAATAGATTTCTTATGAAATTCTGATTCAGAAAACATATGGATCAATATGCAATACACACCATGAATTTCTACTATGCAAAATCAGGAATATACAAACACCATTACTCAAGACGTTTGATCTTATGTTAACCAGAAATATGGCAAAGCCATAGAATATATAGAAGTTAGTATAGGTTCATTGTGATTGCAACAATGACAAAAAGATCCCAGCAATATCGCTAGTCTTTCCATTAAATTGGTCCCTATAAAGGACAGAAATATAAAATCCTATGTCATGAACGAACAACTTCAATCTTACGTCAAAACTATCAAACCTAAATATAAATTTCTTCAAGATATATCTACTCTTACCCTCAAGTGATGACCATGAGCAGGTAGTAAGCCAATCTGATTTTATCTGGTGGGAGATGATTATACTGCAATAGGAAAATATATAGCCAAGATTATGCCTTTAATATGACAGATTCCATGAGTATTCAATTTATCTACATCATTAGAATATGGTAATGGAAGATTCAAATACGTTCTAGACCCAAATAAGATTAAGCAGTTCAATTCTAGTGCTTTGTCTATTGCTACTATGTTTGCTGGTATCCAAAACGGTGAATACGAACCCAATGGAATCACCATCAAAGAATTCAACGAATTTTGAAGAGATGCTATACCATTGGTTTGATTAATAGATTATGCTTGAAATATCGACGATCAAAAAATCTGAAATATATATCTTCAACAACTTTTACAGAAAAAATATCTTGAACCAGAACTCGCTGGTATCAGTAAAATAAACGGTTCTAAAGCGGTTCAAATCACAGCAGACAAAACCACAAATACTGCACTTTCAGAAATAACTTCCAAGATCAATCAAATTATCAAATCCAATCCATTGCCTGATTGAGTCAGATATGAAGTATGAGCAGATATAGAGGAACAACAAGCTGTTTCCAAGGATTTGTGAACAAGTATGTGAATAGGTATTTTTCTTATGTTTTTGATATTAGTGGTCCAATTTAAAAATATCAAATATCCGATAATCGTTATTTCATCAATCTTTCTTTCTATATCATGAGCACTTATCATATTGGCAATTACCTGATATACATTTAGTTTCCCAGCTCAGATCTGAATATTTTGAGTCCTGTGAGTCTGAGTCAATCAAGCTATTATACATATCGAAGATTTCAAAGATTTCTATGAAAGGGATGGCATGTCGGCATTAGATAGTTTTAGAAAATCTATTTCGATCAGATTTGTACCAATCTTTCTTACAAAATTAACAACAATATTATGATTGCTTATATTGGCATTCAAAGATGATATGTTTGGTTCTATGGCAATAGCATTTATCTGATGATTGCTCGTATCATTTTTCATAACATTGGTTTATATACCTGCATTTGTTAGATTAACTTCTAGAGATTATTATAAAGAGAAGGTGGAATAATTAAGTAATTTTTTACCAAAAATAGAACACGTTTCTTAATGACATAAAATACAATTAGTAATTTGGTTCTTTGCAAACCTTCCCCGCAATTGCGGTGGTTGTTTGAGCTCTGATCATACAAAAAAGCAAACGAAATAATGGTGGCGAGTCTTGTAAAGAACTAGCATTTTTGCTTACTTTTTTGAAGATGAAAAAAAGTAAGTTTCCGAAGGAATTACTAATTACAAAAAATTAAAACATAAGAATTACTTTTAAATCTCGCCAGGAATAAATGTTGTTTATTCTATCCTAGATCGG
>CAJAPL010000046.1 GCA_903943625.1 uncultured bacterium | reverse complement strand
GTGTTGTTTTGATGTGGTCGTAATGTTGTATTAAATGTAGATGATAAGGATATAAATGAAAAAATAATGGCTATACAACAAAAGCTTACAAATTGAGAAATCACACAAGAACAGGCTCAGGAGATGACCCAAAATGTTGGGCATTATTCTATGGAAGAAATTGCGTGAATTCAAAAAGATTTAGAATTGCCCAAAATTAAGTGATTGCCTGATCGAGCAAAAGATTTGTGATTGACAGAACCAGCGTGAATGACTCTGGATCAGGATATATCCAAGATTACTTCTATTGATAATGATAATGAATGATTTGATTCTGTAATATTGTCCTATAAATGAGAATATTCAAAATCCATGGATGAAGCTGCTAGGATTGCGAAGCTTGCTAGTTTGCCTATTAGTAAGGAATTTCAACAGGCAAAAGAAATTGAAAAAATATCTTCAGGTATCTTAAATCAGATGTGAGATGATGTAAAAAATAGTATGAAATGAGTGGTCTATTCCAATAATAACTTAACGGAGACAAATTTGGAATATCTTATAAGTATCGCTGTCGATGAAGATGGGACTCTAACTATCAATGCCTCTAACTATAAACAAATGAAAGACGCAGTGAAAACTGACAAATAAATATCGTTAATCTAAAATTTATTATTTTGAAATACTGTTATGAAAAAAGTTATATTTTGATTATTGTCCCTAGTGTTGTTTGGGATAGGAGTTAATGTGCGAGCTCAGGATTATATTTTGTTTTATGGTAATGGATGTCCTCATTGTGCAAAAGTAGAAAGATTTTTTGAGGAAAATAAGATACCTGAAAAGTTTGATGTGGTTTCCAAGGAAATTTATTTCAATAAAAATAATCTTAAAGAGTTACAGTGATATCTTAAAAAGCTCAACCTTGATTCGAATCAGATTTGAATTCCGTTTCTTGTAATAAATAATAAAGATGAGTGTAGTTATATAAATGGAGATGCTTCAATTATAGATTTTTTTGATAAAAAATTAGCTCAGTCTTGTTCTAGTTCCTGATGTGACAGCAAATCTTGTAATGAAGAAAACTGTCAGTGATTAAAATGTGAATCAAATACCTTAACAAATACATGAACTCAGGGATCTTTGTCTACCAATAAAGAAAGATGGAAATTTTTTGGTATAATGCTGCCAGCGGCATTATCTGATAGTATAAATCCTTGTGAATTTGCTGTTATGTTGCTATTGATATCCAGTATCCTTACCAAGACAAAGAGTAGAAGAAAGGCATTGCTATCATGATGATTGTTTGTGTTGGCTGTCTTTTTATCCTATTTTGGTATGTGACTGGGACTGTTTACTGCTTTGGCCTGAGCACAAAATACTTATCTAATAAAGCTTATTGTATGAATACTTGGAATATTGGTGTGACTCGCAAATTTGAAGGATTTCTTTCGATATGGAAAGTGATTTGTGATGGAAGTCCCATTTGGATGGAGACCAAAGATGGCTAGCTTAATAGAAAAAATAGCATCTCCTGGGTGAGCTTTTGTGGTTTGAGTTATAGTAAGTTTATTCTTGTTGCCATGTACTTCTTGACCATATTTTACAATACTTGGATATCTGGCTTCTGAAAGTAAAAATCTTAATCTGTGGTGATATATATATCTGTTGGTGTATAATATAATCTTTGTCTTACCTATGATTGTGATTGCTGTGTTGGTATGATTTGGATTTAAATCTGCAGAGGAGTTGGCTAAAATAAAAAAGAAAAATACAAGACTGATCCATCTTATAGTAGGAATCCTTATGCTTGGATTATGAGCTTATGTACTTTTAAACTTATAAAATGCATTAAGCTTGACTTTTGCCTTATATTCATTACTTATATAAACACAAATATAATTATTAACCAAAAACATGATTGTATATGGCTAAAAAATCAGAGAAACCAAGGAGGCAACGCCCTGTGACTTCCTATCAAAAGAAACTGGAATCCATGCATGCAGATAAGAATATTTGTGAGCATGGTGAGGGGATTTTGACTGAACAACAGAAGAAAAACAACCAGAAGCACCAAAGAAGAAGTCTTTTGGTCTGTAGTGTTTGTGTGAATGGCAAGTGCACTACACAGGGGCATCCATGCACTAACGCAAATGTGTTAAAAGCATGACACAACTTTTTATTGCTGGTTTCGCCAGCCGCTGGCAATGATTATTTGCCGGCGTTTTTCTTAATCGAATAATTTTATAATTTGTATTGACTATTGATGGATAATATCTATATTAAAAAGTGCGGAAAAACCAAATAAAAAAAACCAAATGCCTTACAGAGAACCAAAAAAAGGAAAGGGTAAGCCCAGAAGAAACCCAAGAAAAGGTCGTTTTGGCACCCCTTCTAAAAAGCACAAGAAAAAGAAGAATGTCTCTGATTCTGATTCAGCTCCCAAAATCTCAAAGAGTAAGCAGAAGAAACTCAACAAACAGAGTAAGGAGAAGAAAAAGAGCAAGCCCACAAAGCCTGGCGGGAGAAGATAATCTATTAATTGAGAGTATTTCTCACAAAAAAGGTCCCCGGAAAAGGGGACTTTCGCGTTAAAGAAAAATATTTATTCTAATAGTTTCATTACTAGGTCTCATATAATTTTAGGATTGGCTTTGCCTCAAGATTTTTTCATAACTTGTCATACAAAAAATCATAGAGTAGTTGTCTTTCATCATTTGTATTGTTGTACTATATCCGGATTTTCTTCGATAACTTTTTTACATATATTTTCTAGTTCTCATGCATCTATTGCTGGAGCATCAAATCATTTATCTTTTATGATATCATTTGGATCTTTTCCTAAATTAAGCATTTCATCAATTACTATTTTTAGCTGATTTTCTAGTATGTTTCATTCTTTACTGATGTTCAAGAATTTCTGGAATTTAGTTTTATCAAACTTTAACTCATTTATTGATTTGAAGTTTTCTTTTGTCCGAGCTGATATGGGTCATGAGATCCATTTTGCTAGGTTTTTTGCATTTAATTTTTCTTCTGTTTTTAAATCCTCCGGCTTTCAGCCACCTCCTTTTCCAAAGGAGGACAAAATTGATAAGAAATAATTTAGAGTTTCTTTGTCGGATATAATAGCATTTATGTATTCTTTATGAAATCAGTATTCTTTAAATTGTTTTATTGTTTGGTAGGGGATTTCAAGCGTCTGATTGTCCAATCGTTTAATAATCAGCTTATCCAAAACCAATGGTGGTAGATCTGGCTCTGGGAAGTATCTATAGTCGAGAGCATCTTCTTTGGATCTCATAAGATAAGATTCTCACTTTGCATCATCTCGACCTCTAGTTTGCTGATTAAATTTTTCTCATTTATCGTACAAGGCTGATTGTCTATCGTATTCGTGTTGAATTGCTCTTTTGATGGCAGAAAAAGAGTTCATGTTTTTTAATTCCACCCTTGTTCAGTATTGATCGGATTCATTTTTTCTTACAGATATGTTTACGTCACATCTCATCTGTCATTTCTCCATGTCTGCATCTGCAATGTCGTTGTATCTTACTATTCTTTGGAGCTCTTTGAGAAATTCTACAACCTCATCTGAACTAGTAAAATCTGGCTTAGTTACTATTTCCACAAGGGGAGTCCCCGCGCGATTAAAATCTAATAGTGCTTCTCATCATTGATGGATCATTTTGCCCGTATCGCATTCCATGTGAGCGTCTTGTATGTGTATTATTCTTTCTTGTGAATATTCATTATCTACAAAAAATGGTACATGCCCATTGATATTTGTGGGTTTATACAGTTGTGTAATCTGATATCACATAGGGAGGTCAGGGTAGAAATATGACTTTCTATCAAATTGAGATATTTCGTTTATATCACAGTTAAGAGCTTTTCATAATAATAATGCTTTGTCCAAAACTTCTTTGCTTAGTGTCGGCAAAGCTCAAGGTTGTCAAGTACAGACTGGGCATATGTTGGTGTTTGCTTGTAGTGTGTCAAAATTTTGTTGGTTTGGACACTGACAAAACATTTTGTTCTCAGATTTTAATTTTATATGTATTTCTAGTCAGATTGTTAACAACATTGGATGTAAGTAGTATTATAAAGCAAAAAGTGATAATATATTAGATTGATATTTAAATGAGCTTATATTTCAATGATTTTTTGGATTGAGGAGGTTTATTTTAGAATAAAAAAAAGACCGATAGGTATCGGCCAGATTTTATTTTTGTTTGATTATTGCTATTTTTTTATGATTGCCTCTATGGCAGCAAATCATCATTCCTCTTTTTCGTTTGTTATGATGTATAGTTCATCTCCAGGTTTACCTTTAAAGAATGTAACAGCAGCCTGATTGAGGAAATATACTTTACCGTCATCTGTCATTGCTGTAAATTTATTGTCATCTGTTTTGGAGAGAACAGCTCTGATGTGTTTTCTCTCTGCTGGATGAATCAGCTTATAAATAAATTTTCAATCTTGCATTATTTTGAGCTTTAAAATATCTCATGGGATAAGTTTTGTTTTACTTGAATAATTTAATGGCACTGGATATCTTTTCTGATCTCATCAGATCATAAAATATCAATCAAATTTTCATTCAACGATTTCCATGTCTTCTTCTTCATATTTCTTTAGTTCAGTATCTCATATAGCTTTTTGTATTTCTTCATTTTCTTGTAAACTGTTTGCATCTTCTGGATCGAATTTGGATAATTGATTCAAAATTAATTTCAATCTTTTCATGTCAGTTTCCATATCGCCAATAGTGTTTTGCAAAAACTGTATCATTTTTTGATACTTCTCAATAAGCTCTGTTTTGCTTAATCACTTTGGAGCAACTGGTTTTGTCGCTTTTGTAGCTGGTTTTTTTTCCTCAGCTTTTTTTGTTACTTCTTTTTTTTCTGCCATTTGTTTTTGTTATTTTTTAAATCTTATATGAAATTATAAGTCTTTTTTCTAATATTGCAAATTTTTAATGTTGATTTTTGGCATATTGCTCGACCCGGAGTTGAACCCTGAATTCTCGGGTAGAGGATTATCGCAATGTGGTTTGTTTTTACCTTTCTCGTTTGTTTGTTATTATTTGGCCCGACCCGGAGTTGAACCGGGGTTACAATCTTCGCAGGATTGTGTCCTATCCACTAAACGATCGGACCATAAAATGAATTGTAAGTCTGAAGTGCGAAATAACTGATTGAATATAATCAAAAGCATAAGAATCTCAAACAATAATTAGCTTTTTATGCTATTCTCTTTTTGTAAAAAATATGCTTGATATGTTTTGGCTGATGATTATAATGCTTGCGTTTATTTTTTGTAGTAAATCATATCGATGCATGAAAATCTGTGAGATAAAGATGTGAAATTTTTAAAAAATACATTGCGTTGGGTAATTGCACATCCAGAAAGAAATCCCATATTTAATGCTAGACTCAAGCCGATTAGGAGAGAGATTCTTGCTAATCTTGAACTTAATATAACTCAAAATGAATTAAGATATATAGATTTCGATGCTTTTAAATCTTATTTTTGGGCATATTTTGAAAAAGGTAAAAATATTCCTATTAATAAATTATTTAAAGCTATTAAGATTAATTTCAAACTTAACGAAAATATTAATGTAGATGCCGAAAGTAGTAATATAGACTTGGCTAGTTATTTAAAAATTTTAAATTCTATAAGATCCAATATTAGTGTGGCCCTATTAGATATGCATAAATCTAAAGAGACATTTCTCAATGACGATATTAAGAAGAAGAAAAAGAATAGAGAAGATACTACTGTCTATTCTTCATGAGAGGAAAGTCTGGCCGTGGAAGATTGTATGCCAGCCTACAATGCATTCTTAAAGAAGAAATTTGATACTTATAAGTCTGCTTTTAAAAAATGAAATTTTGAACTTGAAAGTATAGTATATTATTATGTATTAAAAAATAAGTTTAAAAGTCTTCCCTGTTGAGATATATCTAAAATCGATGTTGATATTGGTGTCCCTTGAGCTTGTATAAAATTACCATTGTTTGTTAAGATAATGGAAATGCTGAATGTTGCAGACAGTCCTGATATCGTTAAGAAATCCTAATCTTTTTTGTAATAATAAATACTCCAGTTTCATTGGTAATCTTCTATTATCGCTGTTCAGACTTCTACTCGATCTCATGAGTTTAGATAGTGGATATTCCCCAACATCTTATTTTCTTCTTTGTGTATATGTCAACAAATTATTCAATCGCAATCCTTTCATTTGGCGGTTTTTACAAGCTTTTTTTCGAATCTTTTTGTTCATCCTGTCATCAGTAGCTTTGCTATTAGCTTGATTTGTTTTACTAATGAAAAGTATTTTAGTCATCTCTTTTCCCTCCATCTGTTATAAATCCTGTTTATCATAAAGATGAATGATCACACAAGAAAAGATATTGTGGATAGGAAAAATAATCTTCATTCTATCCTATCAAATTTATCTCCGTGACAGATATAATATTTTTTATTTCATGAGTTATAAATCATATCTTTGACAAAGCTAATATCTCAATATTTCATAGGCAATACTTTTCTTAGAAAATCATCATGATTGCCTGCTATATAAAAAACTTTAGTTTGTCCAGATTTTGCCAAATCTAATATATAATGTACTAGGTCTGTATGTCATTTGGGTCGTCAACCAAATATTTTTATATGTCGACCATCTATAATATCTCAGTTTAGAATTAGGTTTTCGCATTTATTTTTTTGCAAAAAATCTAAAACTCTTTGATGCCTAGAGTCTTTTGTTCATAGGTGGATATCAGATATAATTATTGTCTTGTGCTGCATTTTTTTTATTTCTTTTTACTTCACTTTTTTTGCCAAAATATCAGGTATAATATGGGCAAGATTCATGCAGTATTGAATATAAATAAACATATAAACCGTGCTAATTGGTTTCATCTTCAAGCTTTCCGCATAGCAATTGCTTTCCAAACAGCTTCTCGAATACCAAGGATAATTATTAATGCGAGCATTCATCATGCAATTACAGGGGCTGCTGAATTTGCATATAGAGTAGGTTCTGGGGTCATTATATTCTGGTAAAGAATAAAAAAACTTTTGTACGCACTCTATATAATGATTTTTAACTCATTGTAAATAAAAAAAGCTTAGCCTGTGGTGTATTGGGCTAAGCTCTTCTCCTTATATTATTGTCCTTGTTTTCTATAAAATTACTTCTCTTGTCTAAATCCCATTCACATTCACATTCATCTTCATCATTTTTTTCACATTCACATTCATTCTCACATTCATTTTCACTGTGGTAATCATAGATCTTTTGCTATGGTCTCTATTTTTTCTCTATAGCTTTCCATTTCTTGTAGTTTGGTAAACTTTGCTTCAGTATCGATGTACTTTAACATGGGCATGTCTTTGTTTAATGTTTTTCGTGTCTCAAAATCTCAGCCTTTAATTGCTTCTTGAATCTTTGTTCTCAAGGCATCTTTTTCCGCTCTTTTTTGATCCATTTCTGTTTTTTTTGTAAGCATTTCTTTAAATTGAGTTTCTGTCATGTTTAGAGTTATTCAGTACTTTGTATGCGCAGCTTTAAATGCTTCGTAATCTTTTGCATCAATAGCTTTTTGTACTGCTTCCATCATTGCTTGGCGATCTGTTTCGCTTAAATTTTTCATTCATTGTAATCATCATTTCATTCATCAATCTCTCATTCCCATATTTCATTGTTTTGCTCAAGAGTAAGATTGACTATTGGATGCAAATGTTAGTGCTCCAGCACTTGTTAATATAACAAGTCATGCTATAGCTGGTAAAATAATAGATTTTGTTTTCATTGTGTGTAGTTAGAATATAAAGCGTCATGTTTATCTGACGTGGGCTATTATACTCATCTACCTTAAACTAAACTTAAACTTTATTATCACACTTGGTAGCCATATCATTTGATGGTTTCAATTAGATTTTTTCATAATTTTTTTCTTATATTGGATATATATACATCGAGTTTTGAATCTTCTTCGAAAATACTATCGTTCCCCCATATCTCTTCAATTATTGTCGTCCTTGATGTACTTCTTCATATGTTTTCGAGAAGTATTTCGAGTATCATAAACTCCTTTATCGTAAATTTAATTTCTTTATTTTTTTTAAATACTTTT
>CAJAPL010000045.1 GCA_903943625.1 uncultured bacterium | reverse complement strand
GTCCCCACAGGAGAAACGACAGTTTCCATAAAAGACAGATATGGGAGTGAAGACCTAAAAGCAAAGGATAAACCATATAAATTGGACAAAAACATCATCATACTCATAAATTGATGATCTGCATCTGCTTCAGAGATATTTGCATGAACCATAAAAGATTACATACCCAGTACTCTACTGGTTTGAGAAAAGACGTTTGGGAAAGGCTCAGTTCAAAACATGATAGATTATATAGACTGATCTATGCTAAAATACACTCAAGCAAAACGATACACTTGAAAATCCAAGAGAAATATTGATAAACAAGGAATAGATTCTGATATAAAGATTCAAGACAATCCAAGCACAAAAAATGACGAAATATTGGACAGTATTACAAAATTGAGCTTTTAAAAAATAAACAATAAAATGCATACAAAAACAGCCCTTGTTCTAGTAGATTTCCAAAACGCATGGACCGACGATCAATCAGAGTATTACATTTGAAACTTCAAAGAACTTATAACCAAGACAAACTACCTGTTAAACTACGCAAGGAACATGTGATACAAAATCATATTCACAAGGCATATCGAACAACAATGAGACTTTGCAGAACATAGCATAAATTCACATATAATGGATTGAATAGAAAAAACATCCACAGACATAGTCATACAAAAGCACAAAATAAGCCCATTTTACAAAACAAAAATGGAAGAAGAATTACATTGAATAGAAAACGTTGTTGTTTGTGGCATACTTACAAATCTATGTGTTAGGAGCTTTGTACAAGATGCCTATGATAGAGACTATAAAATAGTTTTGATCAAAGATTGTTGCGTAGCGTTTGATAAAAAAATCCATGAATTTACTCTTGAAGATCTCAAACATACAAGGGAAGAAATAGATATATTAGAATTGGAAGCATTTTTAGAATAATAATGATACAACCATGCAATGAGCAAAACTAGTTAGCGACATTATCCATTCCAAAAAACCACAGATGGTTTTGGATTTTGGTGTATGAAGAGGTTATTTTAGCATATTGGCAGCTAGTTATTGAGCACAAGTGGATGCCGTCAGTCACACCCAAGATACAAAATCATATCCAGAATATCTCAAAAATCATCCAAATATAAAGTTTTACGATTGTAATATAAAAGATTTTGCATTAGAAAAAGCCTATGACCTAGCTATCATCAAAAACATAATAATGTACCTAGAAAAAGAATGGTTAATAGGAGATTTTCTAAATAGATTATATGAAAAACTAAATAGATGATGAGTTGTATTTCTGACATATCATCTACCAGATTCATATCTAGTTAGGACATGAGTAATAACAACCAAATACGAGATAAATGACTTCAAAAAAACTGGTAAAAATTTTATACTAAAAGATTTCGGTGAATATTTTAATCCAGTAGAAACAGTAAGAAACGAGAAGCATCACATATGATATGTTGTCTTACAAAAATAATACGGATAATTTTTATCAAGATTTACCAAGATTTATTCATGTTGATTGATGTTGTACAAAATTATGATTCAGAAAAAAAGGCATTCTTGTTAGACATCTGGGAAAAAACAATATTACAGTTGTCAACTCAATATGACCACAAGAAAATTTTTTCGTTTTTAAATAAAACTTGAATAGTAAATATAGATGAACATGAAAAATCAGTTTACGTATGAGTGGCCAATGAGTTTATTTTGAGTCAGGTTAAAAAGTTTTTAGCCAAGTGAATAAAGGAAGCCATCCATGCAATTTATAATCCACAATTTGATGTTAAATTTGTTATATATACTCCATTTAACAACTGAAGTGACCTACTAATAAATTTAAAAAAGCTATTGAACATAAAAGAAAATAATTCAATAACTTCCCAATTAATGCACGAAAACATCAAGCAAGAATTTAGTGAATATCTATGAATATTATTTGATCCAAATTTTAGATTCGATAATTTCATAATCTGATGAAATAATAATTTTGCATTTTCAGCAGCCAAAGCAGTCTCAGAAAACCCAGGGATAACCTACAATCCCCTATTCCTTTATTGAAATGTCTGATTAGGCAAGACACATTTAATGCAAGCCATCTGAAATGACATCATACAAAATCATCCAAAAAAAGTTGTAGTCTATCTGCCATGTACAAAATTAATCGACGAAATAATAGATGGAATCAAAAAAAATAAACTATCAAACCTTATGACAAAATTTGATAATGTAGATGTGCTATTGATAGACGACGTACAAATACTTTCATGAAAAGACAAGACACAGGAAATATTTTTCAACATTTTCAATGATTTTCATTCAAAGAAAAAGCAAGTAATACTAACCTCAGATCGTCCACCAAAAGAACTTGTAGAAATAGAGCCTAGGTTAAAAAGCCGCTTCTGATTTGGATTGGTGGCAGATATCCAAGCTCCAGATTTTGAAACAAGGATAGCTATATTGCAGGCAAAATTAGATACAAAACAAGAATACATAGATTTTGAAATGTTATCTATAATAGCGAAATACATAAAGACCAATGTAAGAGAACTAGAATGAGCATTGAATATTTTATTGACAAGGAAAAAACTGTCCTGAAACTGAGAATTAACCGACAACGACGTACTAGCTTGTCTCAAAACATTGTGATACAACACTCAAGAATGATTTACACAAACTAATGAAACAATAAATAATTCGAATACAAAAAATATTGAAAATTTTGGCAAACTAGTTGAAATGGTGGCTCAATACTACAATATATCAGTAAATGAAATTAAATCAGAGTCCAGAAAAAAAGCAATTACCAATGCTAGACAGATACTCATGGTACTAGGAAAAAAATATTTCAAACGGACTTTAGAAAAGATATGAGACTACCTAGGATGAAAAAATCATGCCTCCGTAATCTATGCGATAACCAACATTGAGAAAAAAATAAAACATGACCAAGATATGGCACATGATTATAATATTTTTGTTGATTGGATAGAGAAATAATATCACAAACGACCTTAGAGAGTGGTTTTATTAATTGTAAATCTACATGAAGACAATCTACATGAGGAAAGATTTCTCAAAATATCGAAATGATATGGTTTGAGATAACGGAGATTATTATAAACAGCTAGTACTAGATCCATTGATGTTTTGATTTTTATGAGATATTTCTGAAAAAGTTGTTTTGGAATTATGATGTTGAAATTGATATTTAGCAAATAAATTTCTCAATAAATGAGTAAAAAAACTCATTTTGGATGACATATCAAATCACAATATCGATTATGCAAAAATGAAATGTTGAAATAACATAAAAGTACAGTTCATTACGAGCGACATAAAGCTTGGCCTAGATATTAAAGACAATAGCATTGATGTGGTCTATTCCAATATGCTTTTGCCACACATAGATAATCTT
>CAJAPL010000044.1 GCA_903943625.1 uncultured bacterium | reverse complement strand
GTAATTTGAGATTTGCTTAGCTGATTTGACACTAATTGTATCTTCTTATCTAGGGTACTTAAATAATTTATTGATTTGGAATAAGTTAACTGTGTCATGTTAAGTGATTTTGCGTCGTTATTATTTAGAGCATTGAGATATCATTTTACTATTTTGGTTTGAGAATCTGTATAGGTTTTAAGAGGAGCTTCTTGTGCTAGTAATATTTTTTTTGTCTGATCAGGTATCTTGAAAAGATCTGCGCTTAACTCTATATCTATTTTGTCGTTTGAAACCAATCTTGTCGGATTTTTTTCTATTATCTTGATGAATCCATCGTAATCTGATTTTATGTTTTGCGCCAACTTAATATTTTCGTTTCTTTGTTTTGAAATAATGTCTTGAGCTTGTTGTCATATATTCCTTATTTCATCTGTCTGTCATTGTATGTTTGCATCTTGCATATCTTCTAATATGTTTTTAATTTTATTATTTGTCTGTTGATCTGATGAAATTGTCTGGAAATATGTTAATCACTCTATTAAACCCTTTCTTGCTTCTTGATGATCTATTAGATTGTAGTTTAATATCTTTCATGATCATGTTTTTATATTTATATTTCATCATTGTCATTGTATATCTCCAAAAGTATCAGTGACTTCATTGTTGTTTAACTCGTTTGTTATCTGTCATACGGTTTTTTCTGTTACATTTTCAAATCACTGAGAATACTTATTTATCTGTTCTGCTAATCAATTGAAAATGCTATATACTCAATCAAAATTGAATTGTAGATTTACATAAGAATCTATCTCATAATCAAATCATTTGAGGGGAGGTTGTTTAAATTTTGTCGTAAGGTTCATAAAGTCGAAAAATGGTACGTCGTAGGTCCTTTGAGTTAATTGCTCTATTTTTCATTTCACTCACTTCTCTCAGACTAGTCAGATTCATCATTTCACGATGCATATTATTTTTCAGATGAATTCGGCTGTCTTTAAGATGGTTTTTAATGTGTTTGATATTTCTGGTAATTTAGGAGCTGGTGGGAGTACTGGTAACTCTAAATTGACCGTAGGCAAAAGTGTCGGTGGTTGAGGAAGTTGTGGTGGCTTTGGTAGCTCCGGAATGCTAGGAATGTTTATATTTTTTACAAATGATAAAGATTCTGTTATATTTCATATAAGATCTAATCAGACTTTCAACTGATCTTCCACGCTCATATTGGCATTGAATTGTGGTGGTTCTGGTAAGTTTGGTATCTTCACTAGGGCTACTTTTGTAGGAGTGAAATTGAATTTGGGCATCAAGATGTCTATTCATAAATTGACGTTGGACAAGTCTATAATTATGTTTGGTATTTTAAATGATGGTATCGGTAATATGGGCAATCATATATCTGGACATAGCATTGATAAACTACATGAATATGAATCATACGTGTCGTTTGAACACTTTCCACATCTTTCTGATCGATTTGCTGAAAAATCTATCAAAATCTGATAAGTTTTGATTATTCATATAAGTGTCACTAAGCTATTTACGTACTGTGAATATCTATTTGCATTTGTGTTTATTCGGTATGTGATTTTACCTACAAAATTTGTCAATAAGGACGAAACTTCTCATAGATATTTATCTTGTATGTGGATTCGCTCATACAATTGTAGAGGAAATTTTTTGTAAAGTTCAAGTGTGTTTATGTTTTCTCTTATTGATCTTTCTAGTTGTGCGCTGTTGTCTTGTAGGGAGACAAATCAATCTAATATCCCCTCAAACTTATTTTCTCAAAAAGCGTTTAGACATTCTTGTACCTTAATTCAAGTAATGCTATTTGATAGTCACTTAATTTGATTTTGTAATCAGCTTATGCTTTTTGCATTTCAAGTTAAACTTTTTTGGATTCAGGCTTGTATGTTTTGTGATTGTTTGTCTAATTCTTTCTTCGCTTCATCTAATTGTCTTTTTGCTTCTTTATATTTTTCTTTTAATCATTGTTTTTGTTCTACCTTCTTCTCGTCTAGAGCACACATTCAAATTACTCAATATATTAGATTTTGTCGTTTATGTATTATTCATTCCCTTTTCAATTTATTGTCTTTGTCATATTCTCATAGATTTGTTGTTTTTCGTTGTTTTAGATAATCTCAATAGGCATTTATATCTTCAGAATAAATCATTGGTACTTTGATATTTATGTCTTTTTGATTTATCTTTATGAGTTTTGTATCTTTGAATAATCATGCTACGTAATCGAAAGGGTTTGAAAGGCTATTTGAAACATTTTTTAATTGAGATTTTTTGATTCATTTATTTACTATAAGCTTTTTTATCGAGGGAGTCTCGGTTTTCTTTTTTAGTTCCAACTTTGCCTCTTTGAATTCATCTGTTTTTTGGTCCAAATCACTAAAGCTCATTCATTTCAATAAACCATCAATCTGTGGCAGATAAACAGTTATGTCCATCTTTGTTAAATTGTTCATGATGTATTTAATCTGTTTGTCTAGCCGATTATCTATAATGAGTTTTTTCAGTCATTTTACCATTCATCACTTTATCTGGTTTTTGATATCTTTTCATCATTGTAATTTTACTCATCAAATTGTTATGGCTGGAGCTTTACTGTCTTCTTCTGATAAAACAGGATCTTTGTCTATTTGTATAAAGCCGAAAGCATAAGAATTTTGTGGTATAACTGGTGTTGAATTTGGACTGTTCTCTGAAGATCAGACTAATTGGAATGGTGATGGAGCATATCAATTGGATATTGAAGATGGTCATACAAAGCTATTACAAGAGTTTGCGTTTGATCATATTTCGTTCATCCATTGGGGATATTGGTCCGTGTCAGTGGTTGAACTTTTTTTCTTTCAACATGGAAGTGGTATCGGTAATGCTACTACGATACAATTTCATGCTATATCTCTAAATGGTTTCGGAAGATTTACTCATAAGCTATATGGCCCAAGACACATTGCAATACCGATTTGCATTGTAAGCGTGGGTGCTATGTAGAGTCTAAATTGTGATGAGGGAGCTCATGGGAATAATCCTCCTGCTCATGCTGGAGATGGTGGCCATATTGGGATTACTGAGTTTGTAGGAAAGGCAAGTAGTGGCAGTCACTTGTCTAGTGGCATCAATGGTAAATTGTAACAGCCAAATAAATGATATTTTCATGGTGCTAAAAATGCTTGATTGAATGGGATTGGGAGTCATCAACATGAATTTCATCATAACTTAAATCATTTACATAGTCAGTTAAGGACTCAATCTATTTTCTCATTTATTCATGCGGTTGCTTCATCTAAAAATCATAAATTGATAGTGGCACCTCAGTTGAATGACTGTGATAGTAATTCTCATATATCAAATGTTTCAAATGCGTCACCTCAGACAAGTGCTGAGACTCAACTTTCTGAATTTACATCTCATATCATATTTGTGATTTGAGACATTGTATCTTGGTATTTTGTGTCTTCTCATTGTGTATATTCTTGCATTATTCTTTGTAGATCTACAAAATTTTCATCATAGTCTTTTCAGTTGTTATTATGATTGTTAAAAAATATTGTCATAGATTTTGAACATCAATCTGATGGTTTTGTAGATATGTCTGGATAGTTATCTGCAATATATTGACCTAAAGGATTAGAATTTTCATATTTATAATCTTTCCCCTCCATGTCTTTGATATCTATTTTTACATTATCTCAGGCTATATAATTGACTCGGTAATAAAATTGGATATATTCTCCTTGAGGAATTTCTAGATTGTCCAACATATAAGAATATCAATTATCCAGCTTTCGGTGCATTTTTATGTTTGTGATATCTGTTCATGTTTGGAATCGAAAGTGTTTTATATTTCATTCCGGATGCATTTTTATTTCTCGTGGTCAAGAAATTTTGTCTATAAATGTTCATAAAAAATCTTCTTTGGCCTTTAATGTAACAGTCACTTTCACCAAGTCTCAAGCTTCTAAGATATCTCAGTTGATGTCTTCATATGTTTTGTAGGCTTGGACGGGGGAGTTTCATGATAAAAATCATAGAGGGGAAAAAACTAGATTCTCTCATGTAAGTGTTTCATAAATAGGTTGTATTCAAACTGGATCTGATACGTATTTAAGATAATTTTCTGCTCAGGCAGATATCATCCCATTTATATCAAAATTGTCCGGTCAAGCCATGCTAATCAACTGATCCTGGCTTATGTCTTTAGGATCTGTGTTGTTTAGATAGTCTTTTATTTGATCCGTATCTACATTTATTCATGCGGTTTCTAAATCTTCACTATCTTGATATTGATCCTCTGGGCTAAGCTGTTCTAGTCATTCCCGGTGAATAAGGCTATTGTCTAAAATCTTATTACTTTCATCTAATTTAATTCAAAATCTTTTTACTATTTTTGTGTTTTGATTTGCGGATTGTCTTGTATACCGATCAGGATCGCAAGTATATTTTATCTTGGAAACATAATTTGCGTATCATTGAGAATTGTTGTTTCATCAATAAAAGATTTTAATATATCATTTTTTGTCATTGGTAGTTATATCTATTTTGCCATCTTTATTCATGTCTTGTAAGAATATTTGATCTATTCATCATAGATCTGATGCGTCTTTGGATTTTAATCATTGAAGAATATTTGTATTTAGACAAACCAAATATCAATCAACATCAAAGATTCAAAACTGGTTTGTATAAACTTTTAATTGATTTCATTTTGTGAGTATGATGATATCATCATAATTGTTGCCATCGACATCTCAGACATAAATCTCTTTTATTCAGTCAGCCAATATCGTTAATTCTTGTAGATTGTGATAAGGATTATTTCATCAATAATTTTTAAGTAATTTTATTGTTCAATCTGTATATGTTACTATAAAATCTTGTAGTCAATCATTGTTAAAATCTATATTTTTTACTTTTAATATTGTCCTGTCTGGATCTGAATAAAGAATTTTTCATAATCATCAATCATAATCAGTTAGCTTTACGTTGGGGTTTTTGTTTAATCTTTTTACCAATGGATCTCAATAATTTATTAGAAACTCTGATGCAAAGTGTTTGGTGGATTCTCATACGTTTTCTCCTCATGCAAACAAAGTTATGTTTTTGAGATCTCACTTGAATCATATGTTTAAAGTCGGGTCGCCACTATCTTCTATGGAATTGTATCATTTACTATCTTCTGGGAAGTTTGAATCGTCGGTATAAAATCAGATTCACTTTTTTCAATTTGTTGATCAATCTGAGAAAACTATTGTGCTTTGATAATCTGCACTGGAAAATTTAATATTTGCGCTGATAGTGTCTCCATTAAAAATAAGGTTTTCTCATATATGCATCAATAATATTCATATCAATTTATCTCCCCGATATATGTCCCATACGTTCAATCCTTGTATGTAATTGTCACTTAATTGTATTGATGCCCCGTTGTCTATATTTCATAGTGTATCAAAAACTGATTTGGAATTTACTATAATATTGTTTTGAATGACTGTATTTTCTTTTATGGTATCGTCCAATGTCTCAGGTATATAATAGAATGTGTTTTTGTTTAGATTCTCTTTTAATAAATTCCCAAGATCATCGTAACTTCAAGCCTCGTCTTGTGCGATTTGGATTATGTTGAAATTTTTATTATCAAAAGATACCTCTCATATTCAATCCATCATTATTTGCCACTTAACTTTGTTTGAGGTCAGATGTGTTTGTATATTGTCGGTGTTCTGTATTTGTCAGTTGGAATCTGCTATATATTCGATTTTTTTGAGTTTATATGGATCGATTAAAGATGTTGTCGTTGCAATAAGTTTATCTGACCCCGTCATTAATTGTTGCACAAAGTTTTTATTTTCTGAAAAATATCACCATTGATTTCATCGATCGGAACCAAATAGATTTAGATACATTATATTTAACTTTTCTGTGGGGATAATTGTCTTTTGTACAATTATTGTCTCGTATCATGGACTTTGATTGTTGAGTCATACTCAATCTATATTTGCAAAAATGTATCATATTCATCATGGTTCTTTGCTAGATATTTCAAAATTATAAGATCATCATATTATCGTTATGAGTTTTGGATTATAAATAGATCAAGATATTTGTATTGGTCCGATAGTTCATACTTTTATATTTACTCAATCTGAAAAGATATTTCATCGTATGTCGGTTATTTGTAGGTATCATTTTGTAGATTTGCCTATTCATATAGATGTTTTATCTATATCGAGTTTGACTATTTTTGCTGGTCAAGATTTGATTTGTATCGGTATCTGAATAATCTTTATTCATGGTATATCTATCGTGAGCACGTCGTTTCATGCTTTGAAATTTGGATACATAAATATTGTTACTTTTCAACTTTGTATCTCAATATTATTTTGTGCATAAAATCACATTTGTTGAACGTCGAAAGTATTTCATCATGTTTGTATTGTCCTGTTGCGTGCCTGTATACTTCATACTTTTGCTAGATTATTTTGGGTTTTTATGTTTGCAAAAGTTGTAATAGGAATGCTTTTTCAATCAGTTGTTAATATTTCTAAATTTATTTGTGGTAGCTTGTTTTGGTCTATTTGCTTGACTCATAGGGTATCATTGAAGTGGTAGTAATTAGCATCTCATGGTAAAGAAAATTTTATTGTTCAGCTCAAAACACTGTTTCATAAAATTTGATAAACAGTACTTGTTCAATATTTAACTAGGGGGATTCATTTTATTATATCTAGAGTTTTATGTGCAGATATTGTTGTGGCATCTCAAGAAATAACTATAGACACAGAATCTTTTCATGAATCGTCTAAGGGTGCGTAATATATAAAATTTGATTCGTTGAAATTATTGAACCTTATGGACTGTCATCTAGCACTTCCATCTGATATCTCTCATGCAGATACAGAAATGAAAAAATTTCTCAGGATTTGTCATACGTTGTTTTGATATTGATCCAATCATTTTATCATTATTGGCATTTGTGATCATACCATTACTTGATTATCTAGTGTTATTAGTTTAACTTGTTGTATCTCTCATGGCAGAATGTTTATTTGCTGGGTTTTTTTTACGCAATTTGTAGTATCTGGTATGCATAATTGAAATGTAATTATTGTTGTCCCAGCTTTATGATCTTTGATTTTAATCGGTATGGTTTGTTTTTCTGTGTTTGGATTAAATGTTATAGTGACTGGATCTTTACATAAATTACTAGATTTTAAAGGAGATGAAAGGCAATCATTTCATGTAGAATAGAGACTCATTTTGATATCCCCCAAATCTTTTGTTGATAATATCTCCAAAACTCAAGTATCGTTATTCATGTCAAGTGAACTTTTATCAGATTTGGTTTGTATGTAGGAAAGCATTTCTTGTAGTTTGATTGCATTCTCATCTGATGTGGTGTTTGCTATTGAGCTTTGATTGAATCATTCTGGATTTAATGCCGCTCGTTGAGATCAAAATGTTTCTCATTGATTAACCCAATCGTCTGTTCTCAGGATGTCTTTTTTTCAAAAACTTAGAAGGTCCTCTCCAAAATTTCATAATGTGTCTGGGTTGCTGAATGGAAATGAAACGCTTATCTCAAATGGTTTTTGTAGGGTCTTTTTTATCCAACATTTAAATGCCTTTATCCATGGAGAACTAAAATTCGACAAATCTAACAATAGGGCAGTTCAATCTTCATTTATTCAACATTCTGTATTTAATTGTTGCTCAAATTCCGATTTTTCTTGAGGGATTTGATTAGATGCGTTTTTTTCTGTGAATTTAGACTTGGATTCTTGAATCTGTTGAATGAAATTTGGTAACGGTTTATCGCTTATGTAGTCTTGTCAATCTGAGTTTAAAAATCACACTTCATATCATTTACTATTATAACTTGGTGTAACCAATGGTCATTGATCGTTGTCTTCGATAAGATAATTTGACATCACGTTTGAAATTTTTTGATTAATATCAAATCAATCTATTTTGTTTTGTATGTCTTCGGAGATTGTTGATCAGATTTTTATTTGTTGATTTGTTATATTGTGATAATAAAGTATCTGTGATATGGTTTTGATATTCTGGTTTCAGATTGTTTCTATAAGATAATTATTATCAAATAATTGATATGTGCGATTTGGGCTCGCTAGGGAGTTGATGCTTTGTAGTTTATTGAAAGAATTTGCGTTTGTATTGTAGAAATTTATTTTATGATTTAATTGCGTCTGGATGGTAGTGTTATACTTTTGTACCACCTTTATGAGGTATGACTTTATTGCGCTTTCTATTTCTTGTGGTGTTTTGAGTATGAGGACGCCTCCACTTTGATAATAAATTTCAACCTTATAAAGATCTGGATAGATTATTTTTACAACGCTTCAGGATAGTCATTGGAATGTTACGTACCTAGGAGAATCTACCGGCCTATCTTGAGTGGTTATATTCATTCATGGGAAGTGTATTTTTGGTATGGTGGATGTGTCATAAATGACCTGAAAGGTATTGATCGCAGCTAAAGATGTTGTCAGATCTTGGCTAATATTGTTTCAAACAAAGGTTTGGTTTATGGATTCAAAAGGTTGTGTTGTGACTCGATTTGATCAGTCATATTCTTGGAATTCGGCTATCTCTTTTATTGTGTTTTTAATTGTGTTTATATTTATTATTGTCTGATTGATTGTACTACAAAGAGTTGCGTAATTGTTTGTACATCAGCAAGGATTGTTTAATCAACACATCTGTAAATCATTTATGTCATTTCTTTTTTGTTGTAGCTGTGGTATCTTGCCGGTCAATCATGCTGTGTTTATAGCGTTATATGTGTTTTCTGATATTTGAAAATCTGATTGCAGGCTTGAATATAGAGACTTTGTAAGATTGAATTTTGAGTTTAGGTATTGACTCCATCATGATAGAAATTGTACTTTTTCTTTTTGGAAAGTGGCAGTGCTTTGTAGTATAGAGATATAATATTCTATATTGTTTGTAGATATTGTGCTTAGGGTATTATCTAGAATTGATAGTCAGGTGGTGATTTGTGAAGATAGATCTTGAATGTGATTTTGAACTCAATTTGTAACTGCTAGTCGTCAGCTACTAATTTGTGTCTGATCTCAGATATTGTTTGTGTTAAAATTTATTATCTGACTTAGTCCATTTATTGTTTGATCTATAGTGTTGCTTATTGTTGTTAAGCTGCTTGTGACCCCAGAAGCATTGGCTCAATTAAATTCTGCTTTCTCTTCTTGAATCTTTGTATAAAGACCATCTATATCTAGCTTTGTATAATCATAATACTTCTTTAAATAGTTTTGATCTCAGAATTTGTCATAATCAAATCAATCTACTTGTTCAGGCTTGATGGTTGTGTTTTTATATCTAGTATCTATGAGCTTGTATTTATATTTTTTCCAATCGTTTCAGCAGTTTTTATTGGATCATATCTGTAGATATATGTAGGATCAGTCTAACCGATTACTTGTGGATAATCAGTATATATCAAAAAATGATTTCCCTGCGTATGGAGTATGATTGTCTGGGAATACTAGGTCTCAATATCTATCTTGAACTTTTGTTAAGGAGGCGTAGTTGTTTATTCACAAAAATGAATTTGCCTCTGGCTGATTTCACGTTATTGCCATTGATCATGCTATATCGTATATTGGCAACCATGCAGAATATCGATCAAAATAATTTAGTTCATATATTCAGTTTTCAAGACCTCAGCTGTTTAAGTTTAGAGGCGAGGCTCATCATCGATTCCTTTTAGCAAATTGGTATGGATCTTCACAGTCAGCTTGTTTAGATGGATCAGATGGATCGCAATCTCAATCTCACTTCCAAACTCTTTTTTTACACAATCGGTTGATTCATATGTTAAAAAATGGGAAGTATCGTTTCGTACATTCCTCGTTCCGATTTTCATGTTTTTTGGTTCATGAATAAAGATCAAATTCTGTTGGGGAATTGAATATATTGAATCATCTGTTTCATTGTACTTGTGTAGAAAAGATATCGTAAGATGCTCCTAATCATTTAAGATTGAGGTTTGTGTTTGTATCTGTTGATGGATTGGTAGAGTCTTGAATATCTCATGTTGTCACTCAATTTATTGAAGATAGGTTTCTGAATGTTCATCTATATATGCTTGTATCTTCTACTTTATCTATGTATTCTGCTGATTTTCCGAAATAATAATTCTTGTATGTGTCTGCTATTTCGGGGATACACTTCATTTTGGGTGGAATAGAGGGGACTAACTTTCTTTTGTCTTTATATTCTTGATATTCTACAAGCATGGGTGTCTGCATATAATATTTCTGATCTTCTATTTGCTTATCAACTGATTTTTCTAGTATGTTATTAAATTCAATAAGGGTCGGATATAAATTTGCATTATAACGCAGGATTACGTCATCTTTTTGCATTATTTTTTGATAGTGAGAGTCAAATGAGGTACGTGTCTCTTGCGCTCAATCTTCTCATGTGTAGTTTTGTATCCGTCTTCACGCCGATTGTACATTATCTCTCATGCGGGCTAGTTGTTTTGTAGACATAAGAGAATCGTATTCCTTTAGAAAAGATTCATTTAACATTTTTTGGAGCATTTTGGTCGGAGCTTTTATTTCGTTTAGATCTTTTATGTCGTTTTGTACATTGTATCAATTTATGGTTTGATTATTGTCGTCTTTAAAATTTCATTGGTATCATGATAATATTGACGCTATCTGTTGGTTCTGCTCTCATTGAACCATCTTCAATAAAAGGTTTGTAAATCTATGATATCAGATGTCTTCTGAATAAATGAAATTGTTTATATATGATCCCAGGGCTTCTTGGTAAAAATAATTTTTGTTTGCTATCATATCGTCATATCGCAATTTTGTATCTACAAAGTCAGCAGGACTTGCATAATAGGTCTCTAATTTTTGGAAAAAAGATTTATATTCGTTGATGTTACTTTTGTAATTTATTATACTATGCCATAATTCTGGTGCTCCCTTGGGATTATCATTATATATAAAATATTTATCTTGGTCGCTTCGGATAAATTTTTGATTTTCAAAGTCTACATATGGGTATATGCTTGGATAAATAAATCATTGATTATTAATTACCGGTAATGGGATATCTCACAGCAGAATAACTCAAACTAATTTGGAGGTTTCATCTTTCAATCCATCGAAATACATATTCTCGAGAATCTTTGTTATATCTTTTGCTTGGAAATTTTGTGTGTTGATTGGCAATACTATGGCTTTGCTATTTGAAACCTCTTTTTGTATATAATCTTTTGTGTATCGTTGGATTTCACTTGATAAGTTGTCGTAGATGCTTTGATCTACAAGTATTGCTATTATGTTTGTGCTTTTTATTGAATCTTCGGCTTTTGTT
>CAJAPL010000043.1 GCA_903943625.1 uncultured bacterium | reverse complement strand
GGAGTTCAGACGTGTGCTTCCGATCTGCATATGTGACAGATTCATGCAAATTCTCAACTAGGCATTTTATAATAATTTATACTTACAGAACACTTTTTACATTGTGGGATGTGACCACAATCTTTGCATATTATACCGTTAGAATATCATTTTCTGTTCATGATGATTCAGATTTTTTTCTTTTCATTTATGTATTTAGATAATCATTTTAGCATCAATTGAGAAAAATTATGATCAAGCTCTTTTGTCATATCGAGCAAAAAGATATTTTTTTTAATTCAATCCTTATTGTGTTTAAATAATTCGTAGTTCATAGAGTGTTTTTTATGGAAAAAAAGTAAATATGCAAATTTTATTTTCCTTTAAAACGAGGAACCTTTGTCTTGCTGTTGTTTGTAACTGCTGGCCTATTGTAAATATAAGATTCCCATTGATTTCAGGGTATGGTTTTTTAATCATAAGATATATTTATAGTGATTATTTATAATGAAAAAAAATAAGGCCCGTGATTTTGAGATTAAATGATTCTTTGATAGTTTTGAAGTTCAATGACCTTGGGATACTATAACTGTTTCTAAGGAAATATTAAAAAATCTTGAAATACCGTCAGATTTGGTTTTTTGGAGGGAAAGTGATGATTCCTATATATTATTTAGCAGAGAAAAGCGGAATGAATTTATTGCTAAAGCGACTAAGATGGCCTGATTTACTAAGGATCAATTTCATTGGGGAGTAGAGTGACAGCGTTTTTGAAAGTCACTTTTCCGTCAGGCGACACCGGTTTCATTGGATGAAAACTGAAAAATGATTTTTTGAGAAGAACCTTTTTTTAAAGAAAAAATCAATAAAGATTCTTTTTCTGTTACAATATGTTTTTAGTTAGATAAAAATTTATTTATTTCATTCACTAGATTTTCATAATCCTTTATCTGTGCTAATTTTTGCTTAAATTCTTTGGATCAGGGGATTCCTTTTACGTAGTTGAAAAGGTGTTTTCTAAATTCTACTATTGGCCTATTGGGGATTTCATTGTTGGAGATTTTGCGTTGGGTGTCAGAGAGTAAAATATTGAGTTTTGGTTTGCTAATGATTTTTTGAAATTGTAGCTCGTGGTTTACTGCTAGATTTAGATGCTGTATTATAGTTTCTTTTAGTTCTTTTTTGTCTGGTGTGTGCGTGGTGAAAATCCATGGGTTTCATATTGCTGCTTGTCAAAACATTATCCCATCTAATGTTATTCCGTTTTGTTTTCAATAATTTTGTATTTCTTCATAACTTTTGATTCATCCATTTCCTATTATTTTACATTTTTTATTGGCGAGTCTTTTGATGTTATAAATAAAATCTCGATCTGATATTTCGTGGTATCATCATATAAGCGTTCTTCAATGGACTGTAATCATGCTACAGTATTCACTTACTTTTATAATAAATTCAGTCTGATTTGTTCTGTCTTCTTGATTCAATCCAGTTCTTGTTTTGATGCTAAATGGCATGTCTAAATTTGATTTCAACGATTGGATTATTTTTAGAGTGCTTTTTTTGTCTTTTAATAGCTGTGCTCATCATCAAGATTTCATTACATTGTTTGCTGGGCATCAGATATTGAGTTCTATTCATTTAAAATGTTTTGAGTATCTGGTCTGAATATCGACTGCGGTCTTGACTAGATTTTCTTGGTTTCATCAAAATATTTGAGCAATTAGATTTTTTTGATCGGGACTTGTAAGTAAATGTTTGATAACTCATCAAGGATTCCTTAGATATCCATCTGTCGTCATAAACTCAGTCCATAACCGTAAATCATGGTTAGATTTATTTCAATATTTATTAAAAATATTTTGTGTGATTTGACGCATAGCGCAATCTGTGAATCAATCCATAGGAGCTAACCCTAAAATCATTGTGAGTTTGAAATGATAAATTGAAATTAGTATGTAGATAAGTAAATTGAATTCAATTTAAATTTATTAATTGATCCTATGAGAGTAGTTATATTAGAAAATGTTCGTAGTGCTTACAATGTTTGAAATATTATCCGCACTGCTGATGCTTTGTGATGGGACGTCCGATTGTGTGGATATACTCCCAATCCCTGAGACCACAAGAAAGTCGTCAAAACATCTCTAGGGGCTGAAGATAGTGTCGGTTTAAAACAATTTGATTATATGGATGATGTGATCAAATATGCTAGAAAAGAAAATTTTAAAATAATTGCTGCGGAGGTTTGTGATGAAGCGGTAGATTTAAGAAAATATTCAAAAAAAATAATGCAAAGTGAAAATTTGGCTGTTATATTTTGAAATGAAGTAGATTGAGTATTAAAATCCACTTTAGATGTGGTTGATGATACTGTCTATATCCCGATGAAATGAATTAAGGAATCACTCAATGTAGGTCAAACCTCAGCTATTTTTATGCGAGAATTAAGTAATTGGCTTGATTAATATTGATATTTATGTTTAAATATATATCATAAGTTTCTGTTAAAACAAATAACTAAAACAAAAACGAGCATTATGAAAACACACTTACGAACAAGTCAAAGAGTAGAGCGGTTCTTGCCGCTTTTTACTTGCTTACAAAGACAAGAGAAAGACGAGAACCGTCTGATGCTGCCCATAGATGTGACTCAATTGGTATGGCCTCTTTTATTGCCTGGGCGAAAGCTTCATCAATTAAGAGGAAGAAAAGAGAGGAAAGTCTATTTGATTAATCAGATCTCTGACCCGAATCTCGGCATTCATGATGTCCTTAGAATACAAGGGCTCGCTGAATTTACTCATGTCGTGGTTAGACAACGGATTGTCCCAATTTCAGAATTCTTTGGTACTGTCAATAATCCATCAATGATTCAGCTTGGAGATGTCCTTGAAAATGCTTTTGAGCAGGGTAAACGGATTAAGTATTTCGTTGCACAAGGAAATTATGATGGTAGGCCTGGGATTCATTTTTGTGTGCCCCCCTATAACGATACTGTATCGTGTAGGGCATTGGAAAGTTTGCTTGACAAGGAGCTAATAAATACATTTAAAAGCCTAAGATCTACGACAAATGATATACAGCGTTGTTGCTTACAATTGCAGGAACATTTAGTATCTGGTGGAGTAGATCAAGCAGAGCAAATCTTTCTTTCTCATTTTAAAAAATCATTGGGTATATAATACCAATGTTGATTTAACCGTATTTCGAAAGGCTTTCTGTTTGTTCAGAGGGCCTTTCCTAAAACTTTATAGATTGTATAATATCATTTATTTGTACTATATATTCATCAAACGTGTCTTGTGTGGAGGTATATGTTATTAGGAAAAATTTTCAACTTTTGTGAAATATTATTTGTTGT
>CAJAPL010000042.1 GCA_903943625.1 uncultured bacterium | reverse complement strand
TAATTAAAAAATTTGTTGAAAAAGCACAATATAATACTTATAATCAAAATAATATTTATTTACAAAAATAATTAAATGAAAGATATTATAAAAAGATGAATAATTACGATAATAGCACTATTTGTAATAATATACCTGATATATTGCTCTATGTCATGAATAACAATAACAAACTCTGCTTTCTTAGATCAAAATTCAACATACTACACAATTTTAATATTAATATTTCTATATACAGCTATTATTCATTGAATTTATCCTATACATATAAAAATAAACAAACCAGTATTGTTTTTTCTATGAATAGCTTTGATAATAATCTGAAAAACAGCACTAAATAATGATTGACAATCATGAACATATTTTTGAGATATTTTTGTTGTTTTTGGTGTAATAATAACACTTTTGGCACGAACAAATACACTAATGCCACAAAAAATAATAAATAAAAGGAAATCAAAAAAAATAGAAGTAATAGAAGTTTAGATATCGTATATTATAGATAAACTTGCGGGTGTAGCTCATTTGGCTAGAGCGCTTCCTTGCCAAGGAAGAGGCAGCGGGTTCGAGTCCCGTCACTCGCTAATTGTTTAATAAAATTACAACTCATAAATAGGTACATGATTCCAAAAAACCCCAAAAACCAATGTAAATTCAATAAAAAGTTATTTAGGAAGATCAATAAAATAATCAAAAATGCGATTATTATTTTTTTTATATCAAGCATTTCTATAACAATAATATATAGACGAATAAATCCACCAATTACCAATTTTATGACGTATAGACTAACAGAACAAATATTTTGATTTAAAAAACCAATACTAAAAAAAAATCGATTAAAAATAGAAGATACACCATCAAACCTTATATATGGAATGATATGATGAGAAGATCAAAAATTTTTGGAACACTTTTGATTTGATATACAGGCAATACAAAAAGCCTATGAGTATAACATGGAAATGAATCAAACAATATTGTGATGAAGCACTATTACACAACAGACGGCAAAAAATTTATTCCTATGGCCATCTCGTTCATATATTAGAAAATGACTCGAACTATATTTTACCTTATTGTTGGAAACGCTACGGTCAAAAGAAAGAATATTAGAGGTTTATTTAAATATTATAGAATTTGGTAATTGAATATATTGAATACAAGCAGCTTCTCAATACTATTTTAATGAACCAATAAGTAAACTTACAAATAATCAGATAGCTTTTCTTGTTGCAATACTACCAAACCCTAGATATTACCAAAACAACATAAACTCAATTTATCTCAAAAAAAGAGAAAACATAATAATAAACAGTCTATACAAAATGAAGTGGAATAAAGATAACAAAGTATTTGTAAGAGAAATTAAGGATTAGTCTTTAATAATCTAGATATTTACAAAAAACATTTTATTCAAATAAGTTAACAACAATTCTAACTGCAGCATAAGATAAGATACAAATAAGTAATCATATTATGGCTCATGTTATAACTGTATTAGCTTTTTTTGTTTGTGCAACATCTCACTTGGCTGTTATTAGTTTGAAACCACCAATAACAAGTATTATAAGGCAGGCAAATCACACACTAAACCATAAATATTGGTTTATAATCTGTATCATTTCAAATATAGTTCACTCGTCAGTATGTATTTGAGATGGTCATGTTACTATGATGTCTTCATTTCATTGACTACTTGGCACTTGAACATCAATAGCAAAAATATTTCACACATTGATTCATGTAAATATAATTAAACTAAGTAATATAAATTTAATCCTTTTCATTGTTGTAGACTATAAACTTTAAATTCTAACCATCACCTATTATTTAACAACTATTCATCACATATCCTCAGAACATTTCGACTCCATTTCAGATTGGGTAATGGCTTTTCGTTCGTCAGCTCAACCCACACTTGATCTTATTTTACATCTGTTTATAACCCTATTTTGGTCCCATTCACGATATTGCATAGTGCTTTGTGGATGTCAAAAAGTAGAATGTAAACATATCCGCTCTTTAAGGGCATCTCAAGCTATGATGGCTCATCAAGTCTGACATCATATAGTTAATCATCATAAATCTTCGCTTGTTTTTAGAGAACTTACAGTTATAGAGTTTATCAAATTTATTATTCACAAACTCGCTAAGGACAACAAAATTCATATTCATATATTAAGTAAATTCTTTTGTGGATCTTTCGGCATTTCTCATTTAGAAGACTCTACGATATACAATATTCAGTTATAAAGTACCATCGTTACTGCCAATACTATTGTTATCCTAAGTAATAATTTTGCTATCCTAACGATCAAAGGAGCTCTTTGAGATGTGCTTATTCAAGATAGACTAATTGAAACATTTGTGGACTCTCTAAGGATTTCGTTACCAACCTGATCCTTTGTTTTACCAAGATCTACCAATCATTGTTGTTGCATAGCCGGTTCAAACGCC
>CAJAPL010000041.1 GCA_903943625.1 uncultured bacterium | reverse complement strand
TGTGTCGCAAAGGAACTTAGTTATGCAGATATAAAAAAAATATATGAGCATAAATTTGTAGTTAATATGCTTGCTAGCTACATGAAGAAGTGATCAATACCGTCGTCGTTGATAGTGTATAAAAGAAATGCTATTGTGGAAGCGGCTGAAGCTCCTCCAAAATTACCACAAACTCATCGTTTCCCCTTACCCGAGACAAATCCTTCTGGCAATAGTAAATTTTCTGATCTGATTAAAAAAATCCCAGAACTTAGATCTAGTGATTGATGGATTACTCATAAACCTACTGAGACAAGAGTAGATAAAAACAAAATACTTGCTTATCCTCCTGATAAATGGGAAGAAAAACTGAAACAGTGGGTTGATAATTTGGTCCAGACAACGACATTAATTGGTGATCTTGAGATTCTTTTACAAAATGAATGATTGTCTGGTGAAATTGAAATATTTGCTGATGAGGGATATATATTCTCAAATCTTACTCATAGAAAGATGCTTATGAGTGATATTTTCCAAGAAGCTGATCATAATTTTTGGAAAATTATAATTTTGCAGGAGCTTAGAGATGAGCCTGATGTAACTCCATGAAATGGACAACCTGGCGATAAAGATGAAGACCTGGATTATCCTTTTTAGTCCACCAACATTAGTTTAATCAATCTTATCTTGATTTTTATTTACATATATTTATATAGTATATGTCAAGTGTTTTATATGATAATTGTTATTGTGGCAAAGAAAGAAAATTGAAAGAATATATATTGAACTTCCTGACTATTTACGGATGAGCATTTTTCTACTACTCCAAGCAATCTTATTAAAGAGCCCGTAGAGGAAATTGTTGTTCAATCCAACCCAGAAATAATAGCTGTTGTGGAAGATATAACTGATGATTTGCAAGAACTTTTTTGGCTTGATGAAATGCCCCTTGATGCCTTTAACGCTTTGTGTGATAAATTACAGAGGTTAATAGAAAGTAAAAATATGACAGATGAATTTAACCTAGTTAAAGATGAGGTGTTTTTTACAGACGAAAACACGGGGGTTAGATTGAAAGAGCTTTTAGGTACTGCATATTTGTGACATATACAAACCGGTAAAAAATTTAACATAATCGCATTGTTTAAGTGAAAAGAAAATGATTGAGAGACAAAATTAAATAATATTGCATTTGATTGTTTTAAAGATTTGGCTTATGATTTGGGGAAATTTATAATTAAAATTGGCAAGGACCGTGAATTTGGTATTGCTGAATCTGATATGTCAATTTGGTATAAGTTAGATAAAGATCATGGTTGAGATAAATACCATAATATTGAGGAGATTTGATATGATTCGGTGCTGGTACATATAGATACCGGTAAAACATTTAACTTGAAGAATTTCTTAAAGAACAAAAAAACTGCTTGGGGGTTGAAATTACAAGAAATAACGATGAGCGGTCGTCCCAAACTAAAACATAGAGATGACGACGAAGGTCTATAATATAACGACTTCACAATTTGCATGTTCTTTGAAATATTGAGCATCTTTTGTGGTTCATACGATGCTGTCATAATGCATAGGGATGGCTATTTGTGGTTTGATAAGTTCTATTGATTTTACAGCTTCTTGGGCGGTCATTGTGTAGACTCAGCTGACTGGTAAGATTGCTATATCTGGAGATAATCATTCCATTTCTGATATGATATCCGTATCTCAAGCGTGATAAATTGTGGTTCAATCAAAATCAAAAATAAATCCAACAAATCCTGACTCTTTGGGATGATATTGGATTCAAGGTGATC
>CAJAPL010000040.1 GCA_903943625.1 uncultured bacterium | reverse complement strand
GAATATAGAAGAGATTTCTCAAGAACTAGAAAACATCAAAAAAAGGAATCAAAAAGTTGAAATAGATAAATGACGAGAAACTAGTACAACAAGGAAAATATTACTTATGATATTTACCTATCTTGCTCTATGAATCTATATGCAAGCACTAAATATATATAAACCATGGTTAAACGCCATTATACCCACGATATGATTTCTATTATCTACACTTACATTGCCACGATTCAAAAAATTACGAACAAAACACATATACAAAAAATAATTTAACATTTCACATTTATAATTCCAAATTATGTTACTTATCGGAGACATCCACACAACACAACGCTCCAAAGACAAAACAATCAATTGAATAAGAATTTTTGTCGAAAAAAATCCTGACGAAAAAAATATAATTTTTTTGTGAGACTATGTTTATCATTTTTCATACGATAGAAATTCTATATTAGAACTATATAATCTATTTCTAGAACTTTTTGAAAACTGAAAAAATGTTTATGTTTTGGCATGAAATCACGATCGATTATGAACTTCTTTTGTGTATCAAGAAGCAATGAAAGCATTTGATATAATAAATAATTTATCCAAACAACCTGACTGAAAATTAACTTTTATAACTCAGCCTATAATAGAAAATATAGATGGGCAAGATATATTATTTTTCCCATTTATGATAGATGCAAAGGATATTGAATACACAAATCCCTTATTCCAAGAGCTTAGCAAATCAAACAATAAAAACGAACAAATTTCTTGATATATAAATCAGACCTTAGAAAATTTCATACAGCAAAACGATAAGCTAACAATAATCCACCACTATTATATAAACAACACAGTGTTTCCATGACAAAGATCAAGATTTTCATACAAAGACATTGCTCTAAGTGAAAGTTTTTTAAAGAATAGCCAGATCAGACTGATATCATGACATTTACATCAATGATTTATAAGAGACAATTATCTATGTGCTTGAAGTGTCTGGTCAACAAATTCATTGGAAATCAATCAAAACAAGTTTTTCTTCAGATACAGACCACAAGGACAGGAAATATTGGCAAGTTTTATAAACATCAATCCATATATACTTATCGAGAGTGATGAAAAAGTAAATGAGACCATATTAAATACTAAAATAGATAAAATAATACAAGATAATAAAAATAATTTTGAAAACAATAATTTACGAAAAATTCAATTCGAAGATAATTACTCACACAACCTAGAGAATATAAGCCTAAGCATAAAAGTAGAGGACATTAATTACGAAAAAATAGAAGACTATATCGACCCAAATCTAATAACACAAATAAAAGATATTAAACTTAAAAAAAACATACAATCAGTTTGAGATCTATTAAAGGACTTTTCAATATCAACAGAAAATCTAAAAATCTGATTTACAGACCGGAAAACAATACTGCAGGAATACATAAAAAACAAATTTTGATCAGATGCTTCCCACTACGACAAAATTCTAAAGGAGTTAAAACTAATATAAAGTCAACACTAATTTAAAGTAATTTTATAAAACCCAGTTCATAAGGACTAGCATATTTGACAAGCAGAAAAAGCTGAGTACAATAAGTTAACTCAGTTTATTCTAATAAAAATAAAAATGATAAATTCATCTGATATCATAAATTACAAGAAATTCGGTTTTGATTGAGAAAAATACATAAACTTACAAAAAGAAAAAATATTAGAAAGAATAAGTAAATTTTCCAATTGAAGACTATATTTGGAAATAGGTTGAAAGTTTATTTTTGATACACATGCAGCTAGGACATTACCTTGATTTGTCCCCGAGTCAAAAAAGTTAATTTTTCATTCTCTCAAAAATCAGATTGAAATACTTTTTTGTGTAAAAGCTGAAGATATATTAAACGATAGACAATTAAGCAATGAAGACATATCCTACACAGATTATGTTATGAATCTTTTAAAACAAATTGAAAAATCAGTAGGTACTAGGCCCCATCTTGTAATAAACAAAATAGACACACAAAACATGTTTGATATAATATTAGAATTTGAAAGAGAATTTCAAAGAGAATGATACAGAGTACGAGAAAGATACAAAGTAAACTGATACCCACACAATACAGAGCTTATACTTAGCGAAGATTGATTTGGTAATGACGATCACATACCATTAACAAAAAATCTTATATTAGTTACATGAGCTGCTTCAGATAGTTGAAAAATGTCCACGTGCCTATGACAGATATATCTAGATCATGGGATATGAGTAGAGTCTTGATACGCAAAATATGAAACTTTTCCCATACGAAATATAGATTTGAATCATCCAATCAATCTAGCTTACGAAGCATCTACTGCTGATATTTGAGATTATAACTGCATGGATGAATATCACAAAAAGGCATATTGAAAAGATTCAGTAAACTATAATAGGGATGTGGAAGCATTCGAGATAGTTATGAAAATTGCGCATAAAACAATAAAACCATCAAATTTTATGGCGAGTTATCAATCCCCTACTGATATGTGAATTTCAAACGCATGATTTGTTATCACAGATGATGAAATTGTTAGCATAGCATCTCTTCAAGAGATAAGAAGAAGAAAATGACGATATCAACAGATGCTCGATAGACAAGAATGAAATCCTGATTGGATAAAAAGATGTGACGAATTAGAAAAAAAATGCTTAGAATACATTTTAGATAAGTGATATAATTTAAATTTAGAGTTAGAATAATTTATTAATTATTAGCAACCAAGGAGTAGAGACGTGATTTATCACGTCTATTATTATTTTATTTCTAAACCAATTACATCTGTTAATGCTGTGAATTTATGATATGTATTAGCGGGGATTATCAATTTTGCAGGAGCTTTTATTATCTTCTTTTTATTTCACAAAATCATTTCTCCTTCTCCTTCCATTAGAAATACTGTTTCTGCGTGACCATGTATATGATCAGACGCCGAAGTTCATTTTTTTAGACGAATATAAAGTATAATATCACAATCATAGGCAGTGCATCATTTTGATTGCTCAATAATATTTACTTTTTCAATCATACGAAATAATTTTAGATTTTTAAAAACAGAAATTTCACCACGTTAATGTGTGGTAAACAAGATTAAATAAGCTCCTCCGTAACCTTCGCTTGAGCTCAATTGATCAGAGGATTATAGAAACGGAAAAGTAAGCTTATTATCTCTGACGTGGTTAGTTTTTCTGAAATTATTCACATCGACGCAAGTCAATCAGTTATCAAATTGACCCTTGTCTCAAGCATATTTTTTCACTTCAAAAAATACCTATATTTCTCAACTATTTTTTCGACACTATCTTTTGTATTGAGTACTTCCAATAGTTTGTTCCGCCACGATTTTTTTATATTATCAACATCTTGCTCTCAATCATAGTAAGGGACGACGATATAAAACTCTTTTACATAAATCAGACCTTGTTTTGAGTCTATATCCTCAAGGAATGATGTATATTCATGTCATTGATTTTGCAAAACCATATTATCTATCTCAGCGACATTTGATTTTACATATTGAAGGTAATTTGATAGGTCCAGATAAGTATTACGTATGATGACCTGTATAGGGAAAGATAGTCAATTGAGAAATCTCTTATACTGCTCCAAGACAATTTGTTGTTCATCAAAGTTTCTAAGATCTAGATTAAGACCATATATTTTCAAAATATTTCTAAGTCATCAGTCTTTTAATATCAGAGTATCGTTTCTAATCTCAGAAACAGGGAGCATTGTTTCTGTATTGAAAACATTTTCTCATTTAGTTTTTTGGACCTCTTTCTGCTCTCATAAATTAAATAACATATTGTTTTTTTATAAACTAAATTTTTGTTTGATAAATATTAAATATAAGACTGACTATAAGCCATGATAGTCACATAAAAGCCAATGCAATAAACACTCCAATAAGTATTTTTCTCGCTTTTGCAACTCACTCTTCTTGTTTTATAAAGAATATAAGATAAAATGAATATATAATCAACACCAAAGAAACAAAAGAGACCAATCATAATACCATATTTAAAACCATTTTTATGTAATATTCAGCTTTTTTATCTCACTGAGTGTAAGTAGGTCATTGCAACCCAAACAATCAGTAAAGTTTATTTAAAACACTATTAGATGGCTGTATTGCGTCAGTTTTTACAATTTCTCAAATATCCAAATTATCAGAATTTGTAGTATTGGACATATCTACATCGTAAGGAAAATCTTGTTGAGCATTTACTGTTACAATTGATACTCCAAATAACATAGATAATAATCAAATTTTTATGAGATTTTTCATATTTTATAAGTATGTAAAACACTAAGCCATATTATTGATAAGCCAGAATATAAACGATATTATAAGCCGACTGAGTCAGATTCAGATTAAAGCAATCGCTGCCAATCTTAGTCATTTCATTCATTTTTTATATTGGGCGTCATCTCAAGCAGCTGTAACCATAAGGAATCAATGATAAAGAAGATAAACTAGAGCAACCAAAGATACAAGTCATAAAGCATAGTTTATTATGTTTTTTACTATTATCATCGTAGAAGTCATAGCAGTTCAATGATCCTGAATTAGTCATGGGTTGACAATACCTCATAGTTCTTGGCTAGAGATAGTATTTGTAGCGTCTGCGTCTATTATCTTATAAGCTCATTGTCTAAGTGGGTCCGAAATAGGGTTATTATTGTCATAAACATTCAAGGTATTGTCTGGGTCCATGTTTAATATAACATCGTCTTGTCATAGTTGTAATCATTGTCACGAGACACTAGCAAAAATACCTATATTTAATATAGTAAATATGATTATTGTGAAATAATAAACGATTTTGAATTTCATAAAAGCTATAATCTAATAAAGTCTCAACACGCAATAATTATACACACAAGCATATATTTTGCAAATTTTAGACTTGAAAAATGAACTACATTTTATATATACTCAACTAATATCAAGAAAAGCGATTGACAGTTTTATGTTTTAATGTAAAATAATGAAGAAAAATCTATTTTTACTATTCGCCATATACTTTTTTGTAATACAAGCTTGGATAATATCTTTCTTGTGGGATGAGACAAAATTTTTTGCACTAGGAATAATAAATTTATGAGTAATCATTATAGTAATCTTGAGTTATGGTTATTTTGATAAATGAAACAAAAGAGAAGATGATGAAAAAACCGTTTCATTTAAAAAAGAAAGAGAGGCTGTTTTATGAGAAAAGATAAGCAAAAGGCCAGATTATAAAAACAAATTATTTTGGATAAGTCTAATATTTGCAATCATTGCCTTTATATTTTTCAAAGGTTATCTTTTCTCAAATAAGCTTATATTAGCATCCTGAATAGGTTTTATACTATTTATGATCTTTTTTTACGTGTCCAAATCACATAAACATAAGAAATTTTTAAATTTATGGAACAGTAGGGTTTACCTAATGATATTTATATTATGATTGATAATAAGCTGATTTGACGCCACATCTTCGGCAATAAGACAAGAAACCGCTGTTTGATGTATTATAAATGTAGTATCTAACTGATGAAAATACACAACACAAAGCACAGAAACACCAGAAGAAATCTATAAGCCAGAAGAAACAGTTATCGTAGAAAATACTTCCTGAGACATACAAGAAACAACAACACAGACATTAGAGACATCAGAATTAAATACAGGAGCTGAGGCAACAATTACAACAAAGGATTACTTAAATGACTGAGATATTACAATATTGGACGCTATCAGATACCTAGTGAGCGAAAACAATATTCCGCTCGATACCAAACAAAATGTAAAATTTGCATATGTTTCATACCAAAACCCAAATTATTCATACTTCAAAACAGCATTTATGAGGAAATTAATATGATCAAACACCAATCCAGATAAAAAGATTATATGTCAGACTTATATAGTTATGAAATGAATAATCGAGGCTCGAGACGTATCTACAAATTGAAACTCATTGCAATCATACCGAGATAAAGCGGATGAACTATGAGAGTTAAACGGATGTCAAAAGAACAAATATCTAACCACAGAAAATCTATAAAAACTTAAATTATTAAGATATTGCATAAATTGCACAAAATAAGATGATTGTGCAATTTTTTTTATTTCAGATTTTTAGCATATTTACATCATATATCACATAACTTTTATAACAAATAGCAATATAACAAGATAAAAAAATCAGTAGCTATTTGTCTATTGATGGATTTTCAAATATAATCGATACGTATTATACTTTAATATAAAAAAATAAATGATAGGCAGCAAAAAAAACAATAGTTGATTAACAAAAAAAATATTAAAAATAATTTTATGATTCTGAATTTTTTCTCTACTATTTTTCTGATTAAATAATAAACAACACACATACGCTCAATACCAATGAATAGGACCACAACAACCAGCAGTCACCGAAACCGCAACAGCCCAAGAGGCTCTAGACAAAGCCCTTCAAGAAACAAAATCACTTCTAGATATCGTACTAAAAATGATCTATATGATATCTTGGCCTCTTCTTGTAATAGCAGGTAGCGCAATGGATAACTCGCTAGTTTATTGATCATTTTTCCACCTTGATGCTCCCTTACGAAAATTCTGGAATATTATGAAAAATTTTGCAAACTATGCTTTATGATTTGTATTGTTATATCATATCTTAAGAAGCCTATTCAGCTGGAAGTGAGTCTGATCATTTAGCGACAAAGATTCTCCATTATGAATAGTTAAAAAAATCCTCATCGCTGGTATCCTAATACAAGCAAGTCGATTTCTTTTGTCCGCCGTGATAGACATTTCAACAATAACCACATATGCGATTGGGGGAATGCCATTAACAGTACTCAAAAACAGCGACCTATGAGATCAAAAAGTTTTGTGAGTAAATTCTACTATAAATCTAGCAGACACAAACAATCTAGAAGATACAGTTATATATCGGACATATTGAGATAACCCAGAACGTAAAATAGCAAATTGTAAAATCTGAAGTTGATGAAATTCCAGCTACATAGTAGGGAAACAAATCAATTTTATATCACAAAGCTGATCAAATAACTCTTGATGAATCCCATTAGAAAAATGAATATGTGTGTTAGGAGGGATTCCCTACAGATTTAATGAATTTAATGAATTAAGTTCGGTCACAACAAATGCCGGTTATGACAAAACCATAGAAGAAATAATTGCCAGTAACCCAAACCTAGATTGATTTGAGGAGTGTTGATTTATCATACCGATATTTTCAAAGTTAAAATACGATGAAAACAACAATTGTCTAACATCAGGTACTCCATTAGCATTAAAAGATTTTTGATATCAATGATGAAGTTGACGATTAAATAGCATAGCGGGGACTACCATTTCCACACTCATAGATAAATCAAAATGATTTGTGTGACCACTTATCACGATATATTCTAGTACATTAAACTTTGGGCAACTTATAGATACTGATTGATGATGAGACTCGCTAACATTTGGTATAGTCCTAAAGTTTATGATAAAAACACTCATAGCAATAATGCTGATTCTACCAGTTTTAGCACTTGCTGTTATCATGTTAGCAAGGATATGAATATTATGGATAGTGATAGCATTTACGCCCCTATTGATAATTGATCAAGTATTTGAATTTAAAATTTTTGATAAGATGGAGTATCTCAAAATGTGAAATATTATCAAGCTCATATTTGCACCAGTTCTTATAGTATTTGGTCTTAGTATGGCTCTCATTTTTATGAGCACATTATCCAACATATTGAGCCAAAATAAAACTGACTTTGAAAATCCTTGAATAAAAACCCAAAAAGAATCCACACTTGAGTGACTATGAATCACTCAAAATAAAGCAGAGTGTTACACAGTTTTATGAACTCGGACATTTTGCACAAAATTAAATTTAGGTGGATGATTGGATAATATATCATATTTATTGATAAATATCTTCGGTATAGCGATGATGCGAGCATTATTATTTTGGACAATACAACAAAGTTGAAAAATATGAGAACAAATAGGAAATAAAGTAAAGTGATTCTGACAAAATGTTGCGGGCAATATACCTATCATACCTATATGATGATGATCAATGGTATGAGTAAATCAGATAGCATGATCACAATGATTATTTAGTCAAATGTGAAGTAAGATAAGTTGAGAAATGAGTAAGGCAAATCAACAAAAAATGGCAGAAAGATTCGACCGATACGACCAAACAAATAATGAAGATAAAACAAAGAAAGAAGAGAATAAAGAGATAAACCCTCCAATTACTACAGCACAGGTAAATAGCATAGTTGCAGAGGCAACAAAATGAACAAAGATAGATGAAACACAATTAAAAACTTTGATATGATGACAGGTCGAAGCAGATAAAATAAAGTGATGAATCACTGCTCGAGTAAAAGAACCAGAAAATGTAAGATTATTATTTGCTGAGTTCGAAAAACAAAATCCAAGCAAAACTAATCAACAATTAAAAGACGACTTCGAAAAAACTCTCCCTGTTACATTATTAGACATTAAACCAATCAAAGAGTATAAAGAAAAATTTGATAAAAATGAATTTGCAATAGTGGATATGATAAAGAATTTGAATAGTAAATTATTAGAGGCTCTCGTTGTCATACCAATATGACCAGACATAACAGCTAAAGACGGTAAATACAAAATAACAAAAAAATCTGACTGAAAATATGAATCTACTCCCGCTTAAATTAAGCTACAATTTTATCCACCAATAAATAATGGACCTCAAAGTTGAACAACAGACCAAAACAAAGAAAGGAATAAATACCCTCAAGGTTGT